>JAGCBE010000504.1 GCA_017652345.1 Methanobrevibacter sp. | reverse complement strand
TTAAGTTATTTACCTAATGAATATATTGAAAGTTCTGACGGTAAGATAGAAACTTTTTGTTTAACTTCTATAGACTTAGAACTTTTCTTTAAACATTATGAAGTAAAAGATATTACGTATCATGGTGGGTGGAAATTTATGAGAGCAAAGGGTTTATTTACTGATTACATAAATCACTGGACTAATCAAAAGATACAAGCTAAAAAAGAAGGTAATTCATCACTTTATCAAATTTCAAAAATGCTTTTAAACTCACTTTACGGGAAATTCGGTACTAATCCTATTGTTAGAAGTAAATATCCATATTTAGATGAAGAAGGAATAGTTAGATATGCTTGTTATCCAGCTGAAGAAAAGAAACCTATTTATATCCCTGTAGCTTGTTTTACGACTTCTTATGCAAGAAAAAAGACAATAGAAACTTCACAAGCTATAAGAGATTATACCTTAGAAAAATATGGAGAAGACTATTATATTTATTCTGATACTGATAGTATTCACATGAAAAGACTTCCTAAAGAAGAAATAGAAAAATTTGTAGAAGTAGATAAATTTGAACTTGGTAAATGGGATATAGAACATGATGATATAGCTGTAGCTAAATTCATAAGGCAAAAATGCTATTTAGAAATAGATAATTCAGGAAATAAAAACGTAACAGTTGCAGGACTTCCTAAACATTTAGCTAAATATGTTACTTTAGAAAATTTCTCTGAAGGCTTTTCAATAACTAAAGATGAATTAGATAAAGAACATAAACTAACTTATAGACATGTTAAAGGTGGTGTTCTCTTAGTTGACACAGACTTTTCAATAAAGTATAATGATAATAAGAAGGGAAGTGGCTTATATGAACGATATAGTAAAACTAATAGTTGATAATGGTATTGGTGTTATTTGTGTTGGATATTTAATTTATTTCTCGGCTACAACTATGAAAGAAATGAGTAAAACTTTAGCAAATATCAATACAAGGCTTGAAATGATGAATCAAGATATAGAAGAAATAAAGGATAAGATAAATAATGGCAGTAGAAAATGCTAGAATAGCTCCTTTTATAAATAAAGAATTTACTGTTACATCAGCTCAGCCTTATAGACAAGACGGCGTAACTCTACATGGTGGACTTGATATTTCAACAGGCTCAAATGATCCAGTATATTCTATGGTAAATGGTAGAGTACTATATTCACAGTGGAATACAGGGGGTTATGGTAATTGTATTATAACTCAAGATATGACTACAGGTGATTCATTTTTATACGCACACCTTAGGGATTTACCACTTAAAAGAGTAGGAGATAGTGTAGTAGTAGGAGAGCAACTTGGAATTGAAGGTACTACTGGAACTTCAACTGGTATTCACCTTCACGTAGAGTGGCAACAATTAAATCCTGGTAATGCTTGGGACTGGAATATCCCTTATATTGATAGACCACACGTAGCTGACTTTATGGGAATAACTAATGTAGCTGGTACTCGTGCTATTTATAACGGTGAACCGCCCGTACCACCTACGCCAGGCTCAAGAAGAAAAACTCATTTTAAATGGGTACTATATGCAAATAAACTAAGAGAAAAAAGAAATGTCAAATTTATGTAAGTTTTCATAAAATTGACATTTTTTATTTTATTATGATATAATTATTATAGAAAGGAGAATAGACATATATGGCTAACATTGATGAATTAAAAGCTCTAATTGATTCTATTAAGGAAAAATTAGACGAAACTCAAGGAGCTTTAGTATCTGAAGATTTACTATCTGTAGTTTCTAATTATCAAGTATTATTTGATGAATTATCATCTATTAAAGATGAAGTTGAAAAATTAAAAGCTGACAATGAAGAACTATTAAAAGTAAATGGAAGACTATTCCAAAAAATAGGCTTTGATGAAGACATTAAAGACGAATCTGCTGAACTTCCTTCTGAAGAAGTAGAAGAAATTCCAGTAGAAGAAGTAATTGACGAGAAAGGGGAGATAATTTAATGGCTGATTTACCAAAGGGAGCTAAGGTATTTAACGTAGTTAGATCATCATCTAGTGAAGTATTCATGAATACAATACCTTCAGCAACAAAAGACAATATCCAAACAATTAGCAACATTTTATTTAATGACGGATATCAACCAATGTTAAATGAATTTGTTACTAATTTAATTAACCGTATTGGTCTTACAATTATTAGAAACAAAAGTTTCAATAATCCATTAAGTATATTCAAAAAAGGCTCAGTTCCACTAGGTACTGATATTCAAGATATATACGAAAATCCTGCTGTTGCAGAACAATACGAATATAGTAATACAGCAATGGCTAAGTTATTAACAATAACTGACCCTGATACACATGTAGCTTACTATAGAAGAAATAGACAAGACCTTTACACTAAAACTATAGCTAGAGAAGGACTTCAAGGTGCTTTCGTTTCTTGGGACGAATTTGAATCATATATAGCTGGTATAACTAATAGTTTATATTCAGGAAACTATATTGATGAATTTAATTATACTAAACAACTAGTTGACGGAGCTTATGATGCTGGTAAAGTAATTCAAAAAGTAGTTACTAAACCTACAACTGAAGCTACTTCTAAAGCATTCTTAAAAGAAGTAAGAGCATTATACGACATGATGACTTTCCCTTCAACTGAATACAATGCTTATTCTAAATTTAGTGGAACTAAAGGAAAAGTTACTACTTGGACTGACGCTGATAGAATTTGTTTAATTGTTAGAGCTGACATTATGGCTGAAGTTGATGTTGAAGCATTAGCATCTGCATTTAACTTAGGAAAAGCTGAATTTATTGGTAGAGTTATTAAAGTAGATAAATTCGAAAATGAAGAAATCTTAGGTGTAGTATGTGATGAATCATGGCTACAAATTTATGATAACATCTTTAGATTTGATGAATTCTATAATGCTAGAACAATGAGCTGGAACGAATATTTACATGCTTGGGGAACTTATGCAATTTGTCCTTTTGCAAACGCTGTTGCATTAGTTACTACTGCTAGTAAACCTGTAACTGCTATTTCAGGAAGCGACCAAACTGTAGTGGCTGACGCTAGTAAGAGTGTAACATTTACATTAACACCTGCTGACGCTACTTCAGAACTTACTTACTCATCATCTGATGAATCAGTATTTACTGTTGAACCTGATGATACTGACGCTAACAAATGTACTATAACAGGTGTAGAAGCTGGTACAGCTGACCTTACTTGTTTAGCTGACAATGGTGTTAAGAAGACTGTAGAAGTTACTGTTACTGCTGAATAATAATTAAAAGAGTAGTGCAAACTACTCTTTTTAATTAAGAAAGGAAGATTAATATGATAAATATAATACCACAAACTGAAGTAAGATTACTTAAAACACCACTTGAAAAAGATTCCGAACATACTTTATCATTTTCTAATATAAACGCTCAAACTAACTATTTCTTTGGTAGAACATATAAAACTTATAATGATTTTACTTATCAAAAAGAAACTAGTACTTTAGTTATTCCTGAATCCTATGATACAATTTGCACTTGCAACTATTTAATGTATAAGAATAATGGATTTACTAATAAATTCTTTTATGCTTTTAT
>JAGCBE010000503.1 GCA_017652345.1 Methanobrevibacter sp. | reverse complement strand
GTGTAAAGTAAGTGTAAAGTACCCCAAAAAAGTGTCAAGTAAATGTAAAGGTGTCAAGTGTCAAGTAAGCAAGTTTACATTTACAAATTTACAATAACACATTTACAATAATAAAACAAGTTTACATTTGCTTTACATATGTAGTAATAATCACTGCTTTACATAAACTTTACATAAAAACAAAATATGTAAAAATAATTAATTTTTGTATTGACTTACAAAAAATTATTTGATATATTGAAACTATGAAAGGTAGGAATATGGATGAGTAATGAAATTAGAGAAGATGTCATTATCTTATTAAATGAATCAAGAAACAAGATCAACAAGTTAATAATGATATATAATAAATTTGATAAAGATGATGTATATTTAAAAACAATTAAAGAATTAATTACTAATGAATTAAAAGACATAATAAAAGAGAGTAAGCATCATGGAAGCAATTAATATAGGATTATGTTATATAGTATTTATATTATTAATAATTATATTATATATTATTAAAGGGAGATGATTAATAATGACAAATGAGATAAAAGAATTAATAAATAATTTAATTGAATATAGAAATTCTGATTATACGTGTAAACAACCCGAAGACTGCTTAACAATTGAAGACGTATGGCTATTATTAGATTACATAACTAATTTACAAGAAGAAATAAACAAACTAACTGCTGAAAGTACCGAATGGGAAAGCAAGTGTTATGATTTAGAAAACCGAATAGACAAAGCAGTTGAATATTTAACTGATGAAAAAAGAGAATTTAGTGAAGATTGTTATTATAAGATATGCGAAACTTTAGAAGCAAGAGAATTATTAAATATTTTACGAGGTGATGAGTAAATGGAAAAGAAATTATTTGAACTTTATGAAATAGATAAAAAACCTGTATATGATAGTGATGAATGGTATACACTTGATGGCAAATGTTATTCAATGTATGATTTTAAAAAAAATAAATATTTGGTATGTTATAGAAATGATGATTATAAAGAAGATGAAATGATTGAAAATCTTATTAAAGAAAATCAACAATTAAGTAAGAAAATAAATCATTTACTAAATGAACTAAAAGAACTAAAGGAAGAAGGTAAAAATGACTGATTTTATTTGTGATTTAGTAGATAAATATAATAAAGATCATCAAGAACAAAGAATGTATTTATTTATAGTAAGAGATGAATATCAATTTAATTATCAAGATTTTACAACTAATAAAATGTATGAATTTAGAATACCAATAGTTAATATTAATTATGATTTTAAAATAGAAGATATTATAGATAGATTTGAGGAACTAATAAAATGACTGATTACAAACGAAAAACTAAGTATTATAAATCAAAGAGTATATGGGCTTTATATAAAGGAGAAGAACTAATCGGTATTGGTACTATTGAAGAGCTTGCAGAACTTACAAATGTTAAAAAAGAAAGTATTATGTTCTATTATTCACCATCATATAAAAAACGTAAGAAAAATAGTATTAATAGAAAGACATTAGTATTAGTAGAAAAGAGAAACTAAAATGAAATATATTATAATGTGTGGTGGAACATATACATATATGAAAACACCGAAACAACTTCTTAAAGTAAAAGGCGAAAGATTAGTACAACGTACTATAAGATTACTTCAGGAAAACGGAATAAATAACATATTTATATCAAGTAATGATAAAAGATTTGATAATTTAGGAGTAAAAAGATTAGAACACGAAAATAATTATACACTTACACCAGAAGGTAATACTGGCTACTGGCTTAGTGCATTTTATCCAACTGATGAAGAATGTACTTACCTATTTGGAGATGTATATTATTCAGATGAAGCTATAAAAACAATTATAAATGCAAAAACTAATACAGTATTATTTTTTGGAAGTAAGAACTATAAAGATAATCCACTATATTTTAAAGAATGGGAAGAACCATTTGGATATAAAGTAGTAAACCAACATATATTCAGATGCTGTATAGAAGTATGTAAAGAATTTAAAGATAAAGGATTAACAAATAGAGAACCTGTTAGTTGGGAACTATATAGAGTTTTACAAGGTTATGACATAAACGAACATATAATCGGTGAAAACTATATAGCAATAGATGACTATACAACTGATATAGATCATGTAGAAGATATAAAAGAACTGGAGAAGATATTAAAATGAAATATATGATACATACATACCCTAAAAGATTATGGTATGTAGAAAAATATTTAATACCGAGTATGATAAAACAAGGTATTAAAGAAGAAGATATTTATATATTTAATGATTGTAATAATAGAGGAAATTTACAAGCTTTTTTAGATAGTTTAGATTATATTATAAATTATTTACCAGAAGAAAAAGGATTATGGCATTTACAAGATGATGTTATTATATGTAAAGATTTTAAGAAACGAACAAGTAAACATTGTAAGGTAGTACAAAATGGATTTGTTAATAAATGGTATGCAAACGTAGAAAAAATAGGAAAAGTTAATGTGAAAGATTATTGGTATTCTTTTCCTTGTATTTATATACCAAATATATATTTAGATCATTTTATGAATTGGATAGAAAGAGTAAAATATGAATCTACTTTTTATAAAAGATATAATAAAAATAGATATGATGATTATTTTTTCTATAAATTTTTAGAACGTGAATGTTCAACAGATCATATGATAAATTTAAAACCTAATTTAGTAGATCATATTGATTATTTAATAGGAGGAACAACAGGAACTAGAAAGAACGTGCCTGTAAGAGCTGAATACTTTACTGATTTAGATTTAGTTGAAAAATTAGAAAAGGAGATGAAAAAATAATGAATTATCATAAACTAACAAAAAAGTTACAAAAATTAGAGAAAAAATTTCCTGAAGTAAGTGTTATCGCATTTAATAGTAGAGAAGTAATTTCAACAGATAAAGGCTCTTGTTTAATGAAAGAGAATATGATTAAATTACCTCGAATTTATAATTATTTAAAAGATGTCGTAGATTATAATAGAATTAAAAAAGATATATTAGAAATTATAGGAGAATAAAAAGATGGATAAAGAAACAAAAAAGTATTTAGAAGAGTTATCAAGTGAATATATAAACCTAACTTTAGATTATAACACATTTGAAAGAATAATTAAAGACATAAAATCAATTTTAAAAACAAAATCAACTGATACAGCAAAAATAGAAAAAATAAAAAAGGTAATAAAGAAGTATGAAGCATGAAGAAGAGAAACGTGATAAAATATTAAAAGATATTTTAAAAGAACTGGAAGATCTAAAGAAGAAAATTCATTCAGATTTTATTAAAATAGATATAGCTTTATTAGAAGAAAAAATTAAAAAACTTACAAAATAAAGTACTATCATTTATGATAGTACGTGGAGCATTATATAAATTATTTTCAAGTAGTATATCATCCCTTTATATTCTTATTATTTTTAATTTATAAATACCTAACATTTATTAAAATATAGTGCTTCACGTAGTGTTATAAATTATAGCACTAGAAAGGATGAAAGATGAGAAAAGAAAGTATAAAGTTAATTATCTACCAAGAAAACGGCAAGACTAAAGTAAAAGTTAAAGAAAAACATAATAAAAAATCTAGTAAAGAAATAAAAAATTTACATCTAATGTTAAAAATTAGAATCGTAGATATATTAAGAAAATTAAGAAATGGAGAGTAGAAAAATATGTTAAATAGTGTAAATTTAGTAGGACGCTTAACAAGTGATCCAGAAGTAAAATCTTTAGATGGAAAGGATGCTAAAGTATGTAATGTATCAATAGCAGTACAAAAACCTTATAAAAACGCAGAAGGAAAATATGACGCTGACTTTTTCAATATCGTAGTATGGAATGAATCAGCTGAAGCTTTAACTAAATATTGTAAAAAAGGCGATATAGTAGGCATTAGTGGTAGACTTCAAAATAGAAGTTATGATACTGATAATGGATTTAAAAGATATGTTACTGAAATAGTAGCTGATAGAATATCACTTTTTCCAAATAAAAAAGACGGAGAATAGTTTATGAAAACTTTACGTGGTGTTTATCATAATATAGAAGAATCTGATATTTATTTAATGGTAGATAATTATGTATTATATTTTTCATCTGATACTTTAAAAGGTAAATTTATAGCACGATTTGATGAATACTATCGTAAAATGGATGAAAAACTAAAAGCTATCTATGACACCGATTATCTTCCATTAATTTTAATAACTTTTTATAAAAGAGTTGAAAAACGTGGATTTAAAGTATATTATAAAAACAAGAGAATAACAGAACATTCTGTTAAAGTGGAGGTAGATTAGATGGCTGTAAGACTAGATAAAAATTTAAGAGCAACTATTGATAAAGTAGTTGCTTCTTATAATAGGAAAATTACAAGATATAAAAAATTAGGTTATGCAACACCTAGCAAAGTAAGCTACTATGATATAGCTGGAATGAGTAGTAGAAAGAATATCTTAAAGGAGCTAAAAATGATGTCCTCATATAATAAAAAGACTGCATCTAAGGCTCTGATGATGGGTAAATGGACTAGTGGATACGAACAAAGTTATATTAAAGAGCATATGAAAACAAGTAAAAAAGCTCTTGAGAAACAAATAAAAACTTTAATGAATACTGAATATAAAATTATGGGTAATAAAGCTGGTTTTACTATGGGAGATAAAGCTATGATGAGTAATTTAATGAATAATCTTGATAATGGAAATATAAAAAGTGATAAATTAATATCTGCACTTAGAAAATATAAAATTCTAAATGAAACAGATATTAAAGATTATTATTCTATGGATGAAGAGAAAAAAGAAGCATTTAAAAGACTTTTATATCGTGCTGAAAATCCTTATGTAAATCCAGAACTTAAAACTAATTATATTGAGATGCTTGAAGATTTAGGATACGCTCATGGATACGATCAGAAAAAATTAAAAGAATTAGTTAAAAAAATAAAAGGAATGAATGGAGCTGAATTTGATAAACTTTTCTCAGAAGATTTAGGAGTAAGAAAGCTTACTAATTATTATGCTATATTAAAAATTAATATGGGTAGTGAAAATTCTTTAGATAACGTTGATGAAGTAAGAGATTTATTTGATAATTTATATGGAAATATAGACGAACTTATAAAAGAATATAGATCATGAGAAAGTTTACAGCTGATTTTGAAACTACTACTAATGTAGATAATACTCATGTATGGGCTTATGGAATTAGTGAAATAGGTAATCCTGATAATTTTATATATGGAACAAAAATAAGTGATTTTATTTTATGGTGTTATAAACAAAAAGATAATCCATTTATATTTTTTCACAATTTAAAATTTGATGGAGTATTTATTTTAAATTATTTATTATCAAATGGATATACTTATTTTAAAGATAAAAAAGATAAAAAAGATAAATCTTTCACGTGTTTAATAAGTGGAGATGGACTTTTTTATTCACTTGAAATATATTTTAAAACAGGACGCTATCACGATCAAAAGGTGTCAATTTATGATTCACTTAAAATACTAAATATGAGCGTTGATAAAGTAGCTAAAAGTTTTAAATTACCTATTGGAAAATTAGAGATAGATTATTCAAGACATAATAATTTACCAGAGGGAAGCGAACTAACTAAAGAAGAAGTAGCATATTTAAGAAATGATGTTGAAATAATGAGTAGAGCTTTAGATGTAATGTTTACATCTGGTCTTACTAAAATGACAATTGGGTCGGACGCTTTAACTGATTATAAAAATATGAATAAATATTTTAATAATTTTTTCCCTGTAGTTGATTTAGAACTTGATAAAGATTTAAGGGAAAGTTATCGTGGAGGATTTACTTATCTTAATCCAAAATATAAATTTAAAGAAACAGGAAAAGGAATAGTTTTAGATGTAAATAGTTTATATCCTAGCGTACTTCATAATGAACTGATGCCTTATGATATGCCTGTTTACTTTAAAGGTAAATATGAGAGTGATAAAGATTATCCACTTTATATTCAAAAAATAAGTTGTAGTTTTAAAATAAAACCAAATAAAATACCATGTATTCAATTAAAAAATTATAGACTTGCATTTATGGAAAATGAATACGTTGAAGATTCTAACGGAGAGATTTATACTTTTACTTTAACAAATGTTGATTTAGAGCTATTTTTAAAGCAATATGATATAGATTATATAGAATATGAGTATGGCTTTAAATTTAAAGGAATTAAAGGTTTATTTTCAAGTTATATAGATAAATGGACTGAAGAGAAAATTAAAGCGAAAAAAGAAGGAAACTCGGGAATGTATACAATTAGTAAACTTTTACTTAACTCGCTTTATGGTAAATTCGGAACGAATCCAAATACACGAAGAAAATACCCATATTTAGAAGATGGAATTGTAAAGTTTTCACTACATGAAATGGAAACTAAAGACCCTATTTATGTGCCGATTGCTTCTTTTTGCACTAGTTATGCAAGAAGAAAAACTATAGAAACTAGTCAAGCTATAAGAGATTATTCTATGAAAAAATATGGAGTTGATAAATATATTTATTCTGATACCGATTCAATTCACTGCTTATTTGATGTTGATGAAATAGAAGATGGTGTATTTAAATTTAAAGAAGAAGATAAAGAACTTAACGATATAATAGATATAGATGATTATCGCCTAGGAGCATGGAAAATAGAATCTAAATATGTTAAAGGTAAATATATTAGACAAAAATGTTATATAGAACTAGGATATGATGATAAACTTAATGTAGTAGTTGCTGGTCTACCTAAAAAACTAGCACATAAAGTTAATTTTGATAACTTTAATGAAAATTTAAGTGTCGGTGGTAAACTTACATTTAAGCATACTAAAGGCGGTATTGTATTAGTAGAAACTACTTTTACAATAAAATAGAAAGGGTATATTATGCAGTATTTAGAAAGAATGAGAGATAGAAATGGTTATCAAGTTGCACTATTTCCACTTCCGGGATTTTCAATTTCTCAAACAGATTATGGAACATTTTCTCATCATGGCGGAGAAGAGTACTGGGCGACTGACTATTTAGCTATAGGATCAAACGGACAAAGACTTTATAGACAACCTTGTTATGCTCCTGTTGATATAAAGTGTGTTTTTATTAATCAAGCAGAAGCTATGGCTGTATGGGAAAGTGTAGAAAGAGTACACCTTGCAAATGGAATGATAGATTATTTAACGATCACTTGTTATCATGATAACGATATAGAAGATGGAATATATCCTTATAGAGTAGGTCAAGTTATAAGACAAGGATATATATTTTTTAAAACTGGTACAGGTGGAACAGCAACGGGAGATCATTTACATATGGAAACAGGATATGGAAGATATTTAACTCAGCAATCATCAGCTAGATATACTCCAGAGTATAAATTTCATATAACAGATTATACAACACCAAAAAGACTCCATAACTACGATGCACTTTTTATAAATGATACATCACCGATAGATTCTCCAGAACATTATATCTGGGTAGAATTTACAGATCCTATACTTCATGAATATACAAGTAAAAAATTTCCATGGGTACTATATTCAAGAAAATTAAGAGAAAAAAGGAATAGTTGAAAAACTATTCTTTTTTGATATAATTAAGTTAAGAAAGGTAGGTTATTATGCAAGATATTATTAATTTAATAGTAAATAATGGACTTGGTGTGTTTTGTGTTGCATATTTAATTTATTTTCAAAATACAACTATGAAAGAAATATCAAGAAATATGCAAGAAAATAATAAAGTTTTACAAAGTTTAACTGAAGATATTAAAGAAGTAAAAGAAAAGGTAGGTAAATAATATGTTATTAAGTGTTAAAAAACGTCAACAATACTTAAAAGATATAGGACTATATAATGGACTAGTTGATGGTAAAGTAGGAGCAAAAACTAAAAAAGCATATAAAGATTTACAAGAAAAATATTTTACTAAAGAAAAAAGACCTAAAGATAGAAACGGAATATACGGAAAAGATACAGATATTTTACTTAGAAACGCTCATTTATTTTATGAATACGATATTAAATATTTTAGATTAGAAGAATTTAGATGTAAATGTACTAAGGCATGTACTGGTTATCCTGATGTTTTAAATCCTAAATTATTAGTTAATTTAGATAACTTAAGAATCCACTTTAAAAATCCTATTAATTTATCATGCGGACTAAGATGTAAAGTACATAATAAAGAAGTAGGCGGAAGTAAAACAAGCGGTCATTTAAAAGGAAACGCAGCTGATATATTAATTAAAAATTATTCATCAACTTTAAATCATCGTAAAAATATCGTTAACTTCTGGACTAGTGATCTAAAGCAGTATCACGCATACTGTAATGGTTATAGAGTAAGAAACGGAAAAATATCACATCCTAATACTCCTAATATGGGAAATTATACTCACGTAGAAAGTAAATAGTAAATTAAATGTCAAATATACAAATGTTTGACATTTTCTTTTTTAATGATATAATTTTATTATAGAAAGGAAAATTTAAGATGACTAAGGAAGAATTCCAAGGTTTAGTTGATTCTGTAAAAGGTAGAATTAACGAAACTGACGCAGCTTTAATTTCTGATGATCTACTTGGTGTTATATCTACTTATAATAATTTAATTGATGAAGTAGAAACACTAAAAGCTGAAAGAGATGCTTTAGCAGCTGAAAAAGAAGAACTTTTAAAAGTAAATGGTAAACTTTTCCAAAAAGTTGGATTTGAAAATGAAGAAGCTCCAGCTGAAGAAGCAGCAGTAGAAGAAGTAGAAGAAGAAATCAAGCTAGAAGATATTATTGATGAGAAAGGAGATATGATTGAAGATGGCGAAATCTAGTGCAGTAAATACTTTAAACTATATTAGACAAAATTCATCTAAGGCTTATCAAGAAGTTGTACCTCGTGCAACAGCAAGCAATATTAAAGAAATAGGTAACATTTTACTTAATGATGCTTATCAACCTATGTTAAATGAATTTGTTAATAACTTAATTAATAGAATTGCTTTAACAAGAATTGAAAATAAATCATTTAGTAATCCTCTATCTATGTTTAAAAAAGGTTCAGTACCTTACGGAACTGATATTCAATTAATTTATGAAAATCCAGCTATAGCTGAAAAATATGAGTATTCTGATGCAGCAATGGCAAAACTTTTAACTATTACTGATCCAGATACTAAAGCAGCTTACTTAAGACGTAATAGACAAGATTTATATACTAAGACTATTGCAAGAGAAGGTTTACAAGGTGCTTTTGATTCTCCAGAAGCTTTTGATGATTATGTATCAAGCATAACTCAATCACTATATAGTGGAAACTATATTGATGAATTTAAATACACTAAAGATTTAATTGATGGAGCTTATGAAGAAGGTAAAGTTATAACTGAAGTTGTATCTGCTGTTTCTGATAAAGCAACTGCAGAAGCTTTAGTTGAAAAATGTCGTGCTTTATATTTAAAAATGCAATTTCCATCAACTGAATATAACGCTTATTCAAGATTTAGTGATTCAACTGATGAAACATTAATTACTACTTGGACTGATGCAGAACGTATTTGTGTTATTACTACTGCTGATGTAATGGCTAAAGTTGATGTTCAATCACTTGCTGCAGCTTTCAATATGGAAAAAGCAAACTTCATGGGTAGAGTTGTAATCGTTGATAAATTTGAAAATGAAGAAATTCAAGCTATTATCTGTGATGAATCATTCATTCAAATATTTGATAACATCTTTAGATTTGATGAATTCTATAATGCTCGTACAATGAGCTGGAATGAATACCTACATGCTTGGGGTACTTGGGCTATCTCTCCATTTGCTAATGCTGTATGTTTAGCAACTAAACTTCCAGATACTGATACAGATACTGATACTGAAGCTAAATAGTAAGTATAAATTAAAGACTAGTAAAAACTAGTCTTTTTTTATATAATAGTAATATAGAAAGGAATAATGAATTATGAATAATCCAAAATCAAAGTTATGGTTATGTAAAACTAACTTAGAAAATGATTATAAAAATACTTTAACATTTTCATCAAGTGATTCACAACGTAATTATTTTATTGGAAATCCACTTGATCCATTTGATTATGGTGTGTCAACTAAAAGTTATACAGATTATACATATTTAAGATTAGAGCAATTTATAAAAGTATCTGATTTTATTGAAGATATAGACACAAATAACTATTTAGTTTTACTTAACGAAAACAAATATTATTATTATTTTATTACATCCATGCAATATATTGACAATGAAACTACTAGAATCAATATAGAGCTTGACGTTATGCAAACATACTTTTTTGATATAAATTATAATAATACATTTGTAGAAAGAGAACATGTTAATAATGATACAGTTGGACTTCATACTATACCCGAAAATGTAGAAACAGGAGAATATATTGTTGGCTCTAGTGGTCTTGTTGATAATAATATATTTAGTGAATCTGGCTCAAACTTAAACTGGGCTATAGTTATGCAAGTAGTCCCAGATAGTGATATATTTAGATCTGAAGATATTATTAATTTTAGATATAATGGTGTTTATTCTGGTACTATGTATATATGTTTTACTGATGTACTTTTAATATCTGCTTCTCCATTTTTATCAAATATGAATAGACTTAATAAAGCTGGAGAAATAATCTCTGTATTTATGTATCCTAAAAGTTTAATGACTTATACAAGAAAGCAATTCGTTGCTGGTGTATTTAGTGGTGTTACTGATTATTATCAAGTAGATATTACTGATAACGCTTTATCTAATACTATTACTATTGGAAATAAACCGACAACTTTAGGAAGTTATACACCACGTAATAAAAAATTACTTACATCTGATTATTCTTATCTACTTATGGATAATGGTACTGGTGGATTAAAAAAATATAATTTTGAAGATTTTTCTAATACTTCTATTAAATTTAATTTACTTAGTGCAATTGCTCCGTCTGGTTCACTTGCACTTGCTCCACAAAATTATAAAAATAAAGCTGAGAACATGTTAGAAAGCTTTAGTATGAGTAAATTTCCTATGTGTTCTTGGGCTAATGATTCATATACAAACTGGCTTACACAAGCTGGAGTAAATAACGCTTTTTCTTATGCTAAAGATGTTGGTGGTATGCTTTTAGGAGCTGGTACATTTATGGTAGGAGCTGCGACTATGAATCCACTTTTAGCATCTTCTGGTGCTGGAATGGTAGGCTCAAGTGGTGGTGCTTTAGTTAATGATATAACTGAAAATGTAAAACAGAAAAAACTTCATGAACTTGCTCCTGATGAATTAAGAGGTAACGCTTCACTTGGAGACATGCTATACGCTCATCAACGTAGTACAACAACTTATTATTATATGCACGTAAAAGAAGAATACGCAACTATTATAGATAAATATTTTGACATGTTTGGTTATAAAGTAAACATTCTTAAAACTCCATCTATAAATACTCGTTTAAATTGGAATTATTTAAAAACTAAAGGATGTAATTTTACAGGTAATATTCCTCAAGAATACATGTCAAGAATTAAAACTATTTTTGATAATGGTATTACATTTTGGCATAATCCCTCTACTATGCTAGATTATTCTCAAGCAAATACTATAGTTTAATGTAAAATTATTGTAAATTTACGTTTTTATGCTATAATTTTAGTATAGAAAGGAAACTAGGTAAAATGAAATTTAATCAAACTAAAGAAGCTATGTTTATGAATAATGCTACTTTTATTGATTATTTTGATAGGATGAAGTTAATCGCTACTTCTATCTTTACTTGGAAAGGTTTAGATGATGTCGGTGGCTCATCTCGTTTTCTAGAACGTGTTTTATTTGAAGATGGTAGAGCGGTATTCGTTAAAGATCCTGAAATGGGATACTTATCTGTTAGAGTAAATCCTTCTGATAAACTTAACGTATACCACCTACCTACTAGAATAGAAGCATGGTCTATTGGTTATCATAAACAATATAATTTTGATGATGTTGTTTATATAATGAATAACGAACTTGAAAAACCTACATTCTTAACTATTGAATTATTCGCTAAAAGATTATATGAAACTGAACGCTCAATAGATGTTAACTTAAAAAATACTAAACATCCAGTCATGATAGAATGCGACCCTAAGACACAACTTACTATGAAAAATGTCCTTATGAAATATGATGGTAATGAACCATTTATATTTGGTAATAAAGACTTTAATATTGGTAATCGTCTTAATGCGATTGATACTAAAACGCCTTATATAATTGATAAACTAGAACTTCATAAACATAACATCTGGGATGAATTCTTAACATTTGTCGGAATTAATAATGCAAATACCGATAAAAAGGAAAGATTAATCACTGCAGAAGCTGAAAGTAATAACGATCTAATCAATTATTACCTTAATTGCTTTTATAAAACACGTAAAAAAGCATGTGATGAAATTAACCTTAAATTCTTTAATGGTGAAGAAAAAATTACTATAGAATTAAATAAAGATGTTTTAGAATTATTAAAAGATAATGGATTAAATATTACTTTTGATGAGATGGATTTTACTAATGAGGTGGAAGAAAATGAGTAAGTATACTATAACTATTAGAAACTTAATTAAAAATGGATTCCAGTTTAATTTAAATTCTTATCCTATCTTTGATGAAGGATATAGAGAAACATTAAATAAAAAGATATTAGATCATTATTTAATGAGTGAAATCGGATTAGAAACACCAGAGCTATTTAACCACTATCTAGGTAGTAAATTAAATGAAATAATGCCTTACTATAATACGTTATACGAAAAACAAAAACTACTTTTAAATGACTTAGAATCTAATGTTAATTTAACTGAAAAGTTTAATAGAAGCGTAGATAGTACAACTACTGGTAATTCTTCATCATCTAGTAATTCTAAATCACTATTTGAAGATACTCCGCAAGGTCAACTAGTACAATCTACTATGGATCAAATGACACACGCTTCTAATATCAATTTCGGTAAATCTGATGATAACTCTTCTACTACAACAGATGGAAATTCAACAGAAGATTATATTAAAACAATTACTGGTAATAATGGTGGTAGATATAATATAGATTTACTTAATGATATTAAAAATAACCTACTTAATATAGATCTTATGATTATTAATGATTTATCTGATTTATTTATGGGTATACTTTAGAAAGGAGTAATATTTATGATAAAACCTATTAATATAAATAATAATTATGTTTATAACTCAATTCCACTTGCTTTTGATGAATCTTTATCTTATCTTGAAGAATTATCAGCAATTTTAAAAAAGTTAAATGAAGTTATAGAACAAGTTAATTATAATACTGAGTTTATTGAAAAATATGAAGATCAATATGATGAAATTAAAAGATTAGTTGAAGAGTTAATTATTTCTATTAATACTAGATTTGAAGAAATAGAAGCTGAACTAGAGCAAAAATTCGCTGATTTAACAGCTAGAGTTTTAACTCTAATTGATAATAACTATAATATTTTAAAAGCATATATTGATGATAAATATGAAGAACTTAATTACAAAATAGATCATATATCTATAGATAATATTATTCTAAGAGATCCAACAACTGGTCTATTTAGTAATATTCAAATAGTTGTAAATAACTTATTCAATGCTTTAGTTGTAGATGCTATAACTGCTTCAGAATTTGATGCACTAGAATTAACAGCTACTAACTTTGATGCTTATCAAATAACTGCTTATGAATTTGATACTCAAGCAAAAACTATTTTAGTTTAATATATATTATGCTATAATTAATTTATAAATATAGAAAGGAGAATTTATTATGGCTAGTACAAATAAAACAACTTACTATGAGTTATCTCAATACGTAGGATCTGATAAACCTACTTACCTTACTGATTATAATACAGATATGGCTAATATTGATGCTGGTATTCACGCAGCTCAAGCTAAAGCTGATGGTGCTGATACTAAAGCTGATACTGCTGATGGTAAAGCTGATGGTGCTGTTTTAACAGCAAATACTGCTTTAACTAATGCTGGTACTGCAAACACTAATATCGGTACTATGGCTAATTTATCTACTACAGAAAAAACTTCTTTAGTAGGTGCTATTAATGAAGTAGATACTGGAATGAAAAAGAATGCTGGAGATATTGCAAACTTTAACTTAACAACTACTACTTCTTATACTAATAGTGATTTTACTTTCACTAATTGTACTGGAATCGCTAATGCTTGTGATATTACTATTGCTAAAAATAGTGATGGATCACTTGCTAAAATTTATGGTAGAGTATTTGTAAACGTATCATCTGGTGCTGGTGCTAGTGCTAAAATATCAACTACACTTGCTCCAACTAGTGAATTTACTATTAATCCTATTGGTGTAATGCAAAATCAATCTACTAAAGCTATGTGGTATATAACTGCAACAGTTAAAACTAACGGAGATGTAGTATTTAACTTTCCTAATATCGGTCAAGGAGATTACTATTCATTTGTTATGCCTTGTCTATATTACATTAAAGACTTTGGCGATATACCTGTTAGTTAATGTAAATAAAATGTAAACTAGAAATAGTTTACATTTTTTGTTATAATTAATATATGGTTAGCATTTAGCGAAACCTGTTTAAAGTAGAGAGTTAAATATTTAATTTAGTTAAGTTTATTTTAGTATTAATCATAGTGAAGAGCTAACTAAAATATTATGGTGTGATTATCCCTTACTAAAATATTTAAAATTCTCTACTTTTCTTATTATGAGGTGTATATATGAAAAATTCTTCATTTTGGTATGATATTAGCCACGTTTTATCTTATAACGCACTACTATACTATATTATAGGAGAACGCGGTGTAGGTAAGAGTTTTAGTGCTAAAAAATACGTAATAAATCATTACAAGAAGAAACATAAACAATTTGTTTATTTAAGACGTTATAAAACTGAATTAAAAGAATCTGTTCCGAAGTTTTTTGATGATATAAAAGCAGCTGGTCTATTTCCTGATGATAATTTCTCAGTAGATTCTAATAAATTTAAAATGAATAAACATATAATTGGTTATGCTCTTCCACTTTCAACTGCTAACATACTTAAATCAGCTTCATTTGCAAACGTAGATACAATCGTATTTGATGAGTTCATAATTGATAAAGGATGTTATCATTATCTTGCTAACGAAGTAGAGCAAATGTTAGATATAATTGAAACTATTGGTCGTTTACGTGATATTAAAGTTATTTTCTTAGGTAATGCGATCTCTATTACTAATCCATATTTTACTTACTTTAATTTATCCCTACCTTATAACTCTGATATTGCTACATTTAAAGATAATTTAATAGTAGTTAATTATATTAAAAATGAAGAGTATCGTAAAGTTAAGCATGAATCTAAATTTGGTCGTTTAGTAGCTGGTACTAAATATGGTAAATATGCTATTGATAATGAATTCTTACGTGATAGTAAAGCCTTTATTGGTAAACGTACAGAACATGCTAAATTTTGTTTTACTATTAAATATAATGGTTTATGCTACGGAGTATGGTCTGATAGTACAACTGGATTTATACATATATCTAGTGCATATGATGAGAATTGCCCTATAGTCTTTACATTCAATACTGACGATCATACAGAACATTCACAGATGATTAAAATTAGTAAATTTGAATATTTTAAAATAGTAATACAAAAGTTTAGAAACGCTGAATTATATTTTGATAATATTAAAATAAAAAATGAAATTTTAGAATTAATAGGTAAGTATTTAACCTATTAATTTTTTCATATGTAAAGCAAATGTAAACTTGTTTTATTATTGTAAATGTGTTATTGTAAATTTGTAAATGTAAACTTGCTTACTTGACACTTGACACCTTTACATTTACTTGACACTTTTTTGGGGTACTTTACACTTACTTTACAC
>JAGCBE010000502.1 GCA_017652345.1 Methanobrevibacter sp. | reverse complement strand
AGAAAAGTAATAATGGAGAATTCAACCATGTTCCGATGATCTGTTTTTTATGAATTGGGGATGGCTTGTGATAATATTGAAGAGAGAGCTGAACTATGGCAAGCTATAATGGAATATGGTTTGTATGGTAAAGAGCCACCCCAAAAGTTTAAAAGAGGCTTCATCAATATCAGATTCATCTTAGAGAAGAGCAAAAAGATTTCTTATCTCAGAAGTGAGGCTTGAAAGAAATGAGGAGCAAGAATAGGAAACCAAAATGCAGTTAAGAACTTTGAAAAATATCAAAAACAAGCAAAACAAGCAAAAACAAACAAAACAAGCGAAACATATTCTAATTCTTATTCTAATTCTATATGTAATATAAGTAATAGTATAAGTAATAATAGTATAGTAAGAAATAAATATTTAGAGTATGTATATTTAAGTGATATAGAATACAAGAAGTTAATAGAAACATATTGAGAGAAAGTAATAGAGAATGAGATAGAGAATCTAAACAACTACATTGGACAAAAAGGATGAAAAGATCCATATAAGAGCCACTACTACACAATACTTAATTGGCTTAGAAAGTCATGAGCTAAAAAACTACCCACAACTACCACACAAGTTAATGACTTTCAGATAGAAGACTGAGTCTATGATATTGATAAGATTAACTCCTTTAGCTCCTAACTAAAACAAAACATGAAAGATAGAGGAGAAGAAAAAGAGAAGTTAGAGAGACAAATTATTGCAGCATTACTTATGGACTATGATGGTTTGATAGACTTCTTAGATATACCATTAGAAGAGTTTAAAGCTGACCATGCAGAGATATTAAAAGCAATGAGAGAAAGCTGAACATCTGATCCAACAGTAATTGCTACAAAATGTCGTAATGTCTCAATAGATGAGATTCGAGACATCTCTACTGAAATTATCTCTTGCAGTCAAACAGATTTCTTGGCTTTTGTTGAGAGCCTACAAGAGCTAATAACTAAAGACAAGTTAGCAAGTAAACTATATGACTTATGACTAAAGCTAAAGTCATGACTACCAATTACTGATATCTATGAAGAGATAACAAAACTTAAATCTGAATGAGAAGTTAAGCAAGATTTAAAATCAGCATTAACTGAACTCTATGAAGAGATTACATGAGAGAGAGAAGTAAAGATAGTGAAGACATGATACAGAGATATCGATGCTCTAATATGATGATTTGAAGCTAATCAAGTTGTTGTTATTGGAGCAAGACCTTGAGTCTGAAAATCTATGTTTGCTATAAACCTGATCAATAACAACTTAGCAGCATGAGAAAAAGCAGCATTATTTAGCTTGGAGATGGACAATAAACAAGTTCTTAGAAGACTCCTTGCTATGAATAGTTGAGTATGAGTATGGAAGTTAAAAGAGAAAGTTGAATGAGAAATGTGAGAAAAAGTCTGAAAGTGATTCAGTAGACTTGGAGACCAATTAGAGAATTTACGAATATTCGACAATGTGCATACGATAGGAGAAGTGGAAAGGGAGATTAGAAAGCTGAAGCATCAACAATGAGTCTCAATATTCTACTTAGATTATCTCCAACTAATCAGAAACCCAAGCATTAAGTGAAACCCTATTGAAGCTCTTACTGATATGAGCCAAAGGTTAAAGCAATTAGCTCTACAGCTTTGAGTTACTATTGTGGAGTTATCACAGCTCAATAGAGAAAGTGATAAGTCAGCAGTAAAGAGAGCAAGTCAGTTAAGATGAAGCTGAAGTATAGAACAAGATGCTGATATGGTATGGATCTTAGACAAAGAAGATGAGCTATGAAACAAGATACAAGTAAGTGTTCAGAAATGTAGGGATGGAAGAATAGGAGATGTAGAACTCATGCAAATGTCAGACATTATGAAGATATCAGATTTACCTACTAAACCTAAACCATTCTAATGAACTACTTAGAGACTTATGACTTCTTTGCTACATCTAAGGAGAATGCAGAGAAGAAGATGGATGCAGTTATCAGAAAACATTATTGGAAGTATGGTAAGATGCTCCATATAGAAAACTTATGGCTAATTAACCACAACTTGTGGAGATGTAATTTAACTTACTAATTAAACAACAATGGCAGATATAACAACAAAGGAAAAGGCTAAAGAAATTGTAGCCGACCGAGCTAAGCAAAACATTAAAAAAGTCTGAGATAAGACTTATGTTAGAGCCTATGGAGACAACTTCTTCAGATTAGAAGAAGAGGATGAAGATAAGGCTTATTACCACATCTACATCAACAAAGAAGAAGTAGAAGTATGCCCATTAGCTGCATCAAGAGCCGAAGTAGATATGAGATTCCATGAACTCTTGGCAGAGAGGGGAATCGAAGATGACAACATGTATGTTCGAAAAGAACGAAACTAATATTTATCACTAACTAATTATTACAAATGACTATCGCAAAGATTACAGAAATTACAAAGGTTAACGAATGGAAATGACCTAATGGAACTATCTACTACATTAACATGAAGTTAGATAATGATGAACAAATCAGTTTATGAAAGAAGAAAGCTGATGCATTTAAAGTAGGAGACACAGTTAACTACGAATCATTCGAAGAGAATGGTAAGACTAAATACAAGGAAGTTAAAGAAAACCCATTTAAACCAAGAGCATATAGTTGAGAATGAAACAACAAAGGTGCAATGATTTGAATGGCTATTAAGACAGCATTTGAGGTTTTCTACGATGCAAAGAAAGAGAACTTCAAAGAAACAATGGCATTAGCCTATAGAATATACGAAGAAGCTATGAATATGTTTAACGAGGGAGAAGAGAAAGAGTCAGCAAAGAATGACTCATTGCCCTTTTAGTGAGGCATGGTATAAGGCTAAAAATGAAGAAGTCGAAATGCTATGTCGTAAACTAAGGCAAAAGACTCTACCACCATCTTGGGAAGATCAGAGTGAAGAATGAATTAAGAGATGGAGAAGTTTGTAGAGACCTATTTACATCTTAAAACAAAATATGACTTACGAATTAAACTCACTTAAAACCTTTAAAGATAACTGAGTATTGGTTATCTGTGGAATGATAATTGCTTTGTTTGGTATGCTACTCCCTATGACATGGGGAGCAAGCTACCAAGCACAAGCTGAATCTGAAACCGAAACAGCATGAACAATGGAGAATGAGTTTCCATTTGCTATTGAGACCAACAGTAAACACTGTGAAGAAGAAATCAAACAAGAACTAAGAAATATAGTCTTATGAATACAAGATGAAGACTGATTTGTCTCTTTAATATGGGGACATTGTGAATGTGATTATAAACAAGAGCGAATAGACCGAGCATATAATCAAAGAACTGCTGAAGTTCGAGAGCCATGAAAACTTATTGAGGATGAGTTATGACTCCACCAAGAGATGCCACCTATTGAGAAAGATACTCCACATGAGAGATTTAAGGAAATGTCTTTGGCTTATAATTTAGATCCATCAACAATATGGAAAGCTGAAGATTACTACTGATTAACTGAATGAATGATATTGTGTATTGCTATTGCAGAGACATCTTGAGGAACTAAATGAGCTTGACATGGTAATATCTGAAATGTGGGAAATAATGATAGATGAGATAGAGTAAGTTATGCTTTCTTGGAAACAGCATTGGAAAAAATCTGAATGACATTAACAAATAAGAACTTAGGAAGAAAGCAGACTTTATGATGTTTAAGTAATGCATGAAACTGTATAGAGACTTATGACAATGGTAAGAGATATGCTACATCAGATGGTAACCGAGAAAGGAATATGACTGCTTGTTTAGCAAAGATTTATGGGAGAATAAACCCACAAACATTTAACATTAGACAAAGATAAACATGGAGAAACAAGAAACAATAATAGAGTTCTTACTTAATAAAGTAGCCGAACTCACAATAGAGAATAAGAGACTAAACGAATTAGTCTGAAGCCTACAAGCTGACTGTTATTACTATAACAACTATTGGCAGCCTAAAGAGAAGGAGAGAAAAAAGAAAAAGAAGGAAGAAGACAATATGCCATTTTAGATTATTAACTACAAACAAAAATGGAGAAACAAGATAAGATAATAGAGATATTAGCATGGCTATGCATCTTAGCAGTAATAGTATTCTGCATCCGATTTAACTACCAATTAAACACAAATGAGAGTATTGTCGCTTTTTGACTGAATAGCTTGCTGATATGAAGCTCTTGTTAGAGCATGAATCAAAGTAGATGCTTACTATGCAAGTGAGATAGACAAATATGCTATACAGATAGCTCAAAAGAATCATCCTGATATAATTCAGATTTGAGATGTTCAAAAAATCTGATTTAGTAGAGATGAATTATGATGATGAGATATATTATATAGGTTAGAAGATGATGGATCTATATATTTGATAGATAGATGACCAATAGATTTACTTATTGGTGGTAGCCCATGTCAATGATTCTCTGTAGCATGAAAGATGCTAAACTTTGATGATCCTCGTAGTAAACTTTTCTTTGAGTTTGTGAGAATCTTAAAGGAAGTTAAACCTAAATACTTTCTCTTGGAGAATGTGAAAATGAAGAAAGAATGGCAAGATATAATCAGTAGAGAGCTGTGAGTAGAGCCCATTGAGATAAACAGCTCATTGGTATCAGCTCAGTCAAGGAGAAGATTATATTGGACAAACATACCTAATGTTACTCAACCACAAGACAAATGAATCTTATTGAAAGATATTCTTCAAGAGAATGTAGATGAGGAATATAACTTTAGCAAGGAAAGAATGAGTTGACTTGTAGATGTAGTAGATGGAGAAGTTAGAATCAAACAAGCTACAAAGAAAGGTTATATTGTTGCTGAAGAATGAGATGGTATTAGCCTTTCATTTCCTAATTCAACTACGAGGAGATGAAGGGTGGTCAAATGAAAGGCTAATACACTTGTGACACAATGAGATAGTTATGTGTATGATAAAGTGATCAGGAAACTAACCCCAATAGAATATGAGAGACTTCAGACTTTACCTGACAATTATACTGAGTGAGTAAGTGATACACAGAGATATAAGATATTAGGGAATGGTCGAACAGTCGATGTAATTGCACATATCTTTAAGAATCTGAGCTAAGCATCTCGTTAAACTGTTAGAGGTAAATCTGTTCAGTAATGGCAGATGGGCTTGAAATTTGCCTCATTAAACCCTCGACCTGCTGCACCAGGTGTATAAAACATAGAAAGATAAAAGGTAACAATACAATATACAGAGCCTATGTGCAGATAGGCTTCATGGGGGAGTATATAGAGAAATCTATTGTCGATGACACAGCAGAGTTATTAACTGAAAGAGGTTTGACTCCTTAACTCCTCCTTAAGTAAAAAACTTTTACACATTAGAACAATATGTAAAAGAAATCAGATTTATTTGTTATGTTTAGGAGATGGAAAAAGAAAATAAAAGGCTGAAAGCAAGTAGAGATTATTGGAAAGAGAAAGCTGAAAAGCTGATTAAAGAGAATGAGTATTATAAAAAGAAAGCAAGGGAATATGAACTTGCATTAAAAATTGAGTATTCGGACAGACCAGATTTATATAGATTATTTTTTTGAGAATAGATTTTATTTTATATGTTTAGACAAATGGAAAAACTTATAGAGTTATTGAATGAGTATGTGGAAAAACATAACAAATCAGACTTATATTATAAGTTTGAGTTAGAAAACTGAGAGCTGTATTGTTATAATGATGTTTCAGATGTTTTATGGACTATGCAAGATGAGGCTATGGTTATATGTAGTAAAAAATTCTGATTTATTAAATGGTTAGTAGAGAATGATAAGATAGACTATATGAAAATCAGAGATAGATGGGGCGATATGCAATACCATTTTACAGATGATGAATTATTGCTGATGACCTTAGCTATTCAAGATGATCCTATTGGGTTTTTAGTTAGTATTCTGAAATAATGAAAAAAGAAAAAGCTGAGTGGTATATATGACCTATATTGTGATTTGTTATACCACTTATAGTCTGATTTATTGTTGTTTATTGTATTAAGTTTTGAGTTTTTAATTAGTATATTAAAGTAAGATGACAAAAATAGATGAGAATATTCAGACAGCACAGAATATGCTAAGCTGAATTGTAGAGAGATGTTATGAGTTAGAAGAAGAAAATAAAGAACTTAAAGAACACAAAGAGAATTTAATACGAGCAGACAAAAAGAAAACAGAGCATATAGATGAGTTAGAACAAGAAAATAAAACTCTGAAAGAGAAGCTAAGTGAGATTACTATGGTATCTGATGATGAGAAACAAAGTATAGAGCATATATTGGAGTTAGAAAAAGAGAATAAAAAGCTGAAAGAAACAATAAAAGACCACCAATTATATGAGGAGAAATTAGAACATAGAATTATAGAGTTGGAGGAATTATTACATTGAGAGTAATCAGACTTTTATATACATATTTGTATACTTATGAGAGTTAATTGTGTAAGATGTTGAATAAATATACAGGACTGACTACGATGTGAGAAGTGTAGAGAAAGAGTGAACGAAGAGTTGAGAGGAGAAATTAGTAGACCTTTTACATACTATTTTAAACGATGGCAGAAACGAATGAACAAAAAGATTTAGTCATCAGAATCGATGGTGGCTTATGAAGAGTGGTGGCTATGAGTGGGGCTATCACAGAGAAGGCTAAACAACAGCCTGTAAGAGTTGTTACATCTCGACCACTTGTATTTTGGGGAAACCCTTATATTAAATCTGTGCATGGCTTAGATGATCGTAGGTTATTTGAAGATGTAATTAAAGGAAATGATTACATTGAACTTGAGCCTTACACAAAGCCAAAGTTCTTCAATGACTGAGTAAATTGGTTAAAAATAGCACAAGAAGAACTGTGATTACAGAGCATTGCAGAGCCTATATTATTTCTTGCAGAGCATGAAAAAATAGGAAACTATTTAGAGGGGAATAAACCTATTCTATATCAACCCTTCTGATCTACTATGTGATTAAATGGAGCTGATAAGAGTTATAGGAGCATCCCTGTTGAAGCTGCTCAATATATAGCAGATGAACTAACCAAGAAATGATATACACTCTACGAAGTGATAAAACAAGGTAGTCAGCCTGTGCTTAGGAATTGTCAAATGTGCGACACTCCTGATCTCAGACTTGTAGTTTCTCTTTGTGCAAGATACCCTGTTGTATGATGTGATAGTTCTCTCCACCATTGCTCTAAAGCCTTTGGTAAGAAAGCATTAGTGGTTTGGGCATGAACTGATGTAGAGAGATATGGTTATGATAGCAATATAAACATGAGAGAATTCCCCATGGTAGCACATACTCCATTAAGGTTAAATATGAATGACTTTAACTTTGATGTGAGCAACCAACATACTAACCAATTCACAAAGAAATTCTTAGATAAAGTTATTGCTAATGTAGATTTACTTTATAAATAAAATAATAGAATGCTGATTAAATGTGAGATGTGTGGCAAGGAAATTGAGAAGAAATGAAGAAGAACTGTTTGCATCAAATGTGCAAACATAAGGAATAAAGAGGTTGCCAAGAAGTATAGAGAAGAGTATAGAGAAATGAAAAAAGAGGCATGATTATAAGAACGATAATACCAATTATAGATCGAGTCGCCAAACCGAGCTTAGTTGCTACACTAAAAAAAGAGGAAATCAGATTCCTCTTTTTTTGTTACGAAGTATTTTTTATTTACTTTTTGTATGTCTAATTTCAATAGCTTTTTTGCTCGATGGACAACTATTCCACTCAATGTATTCTATGTGTCTTAAAATTTTTTATGTAACGAAATAACCTGCCATTACTCATACTTTTTTAGTTGTTCATCACAGTCATTTATCTTCCCTCTCAACTTGTCAGCAGTATAATGTAGAATAGATTTAAAATTCTGATCATTAACAAGATGCCATATAGTTCAGAGTTGAGTGATACAGTTATTACATTCAGTCTTCAATGTGTTCAGTCTTTTAACTTCTTCTAAAGCATCTTCACTAACTTTAGTATACACATACCCAAAGCTATGCCATCAGCTTATCTCTCATGTGCAATGCTCTAATTCATAGATATTACAAGGCTTGCTTTGGTCATAAGTAGTCCTTCATTTGTAGTTGTCCTTTACAGATCTCTTTCAGTTATAGTTTATAACATTTATAGCATGACCATAAGTAGTAGCTCCGAACTGTGTTCCATTTAAAACTGCATCTGTAGCATAGTCTTTAGTGTAAGCTGAATTACCATAATATCATGTGCATATATTGTAGTTCTTCTCTATTACAGCCCTTACTGTATCTTCATCAGCCATGTCTATTCTATAATAAGCGACCTTTCATAAGTCAGCATGATGCTCATTCCAATAGTCAGCTACAAGTTTGACTGCAGACTGAACATACCATCATGAATTAGCGACTCTTCCTAAGGTATAACTCAGACTATCTATTTCTTTTATCTCTTTGAGGTCAAACTCATAATTAAACAAATCTGAAATGGCTCATATAGCAGAGAAAATTGTGCAGCTTTTTTGACTCCACTTTTGGTTGAATTGGTTATACTCATATCTAATGGTATCTTGCTCATAGAGAGTAGGTAGGTTAGTTGCCACTCACTCTGTTAGGATGTAGTCAGTTTGTTGTTCCCCAACTCATATACATCCATTCTCGATATCTGCCATTATTTATTGTTAGAATTTAAATACTTGTTAATAAATTCAGAATTATCTATTTTGTTTTCATCAAAGTATTTTCTTCCATAGAATTCTGATTTCTTACCTATGTTATAATGAGATACAGGTCTAAGATATCACATCACTCTTGTCCATATCTCACATGGTGTTCTTTTGTTGTTGTCAGTTGTCATTCTTCTTTTTATAATAAGGGTTAAATTTACATAATACTTCAAATAAACATTCTCTACAGCTCTTCATCCAAGCTATTCATTTATCACATCTTCATTCCTCACTTGAGGCTTCAAATCTATTCATTGTTATTATTCGTTTAAAAATGTTGCTGTTAATTTCTTCCTTCACTCTGCATCTTTATCTATGTCTATGATCCATCCACCAATAACATTAGGAAATCTGAATCTCTTGGCTAATAGGTTTTGTTTAAGGAAGGCTCAAGGCATAAATCAATGTATTCATCTATGCAAGCTATGTATTGCTTGATGGTAATGTCATAGTCCAAAGATATCAGGCTCTTTTCATGCTTCTATTGAGTCTATATATCTCTGCAGTTTGTAGTCTTTAGAGTAGGAATTACCACCACCTCAATGTTGAAGCTGAATCACTATGTTATTCAGATTTATTGTTGCATCATAATATCAAAGGTTTATTAAGTCATCTCTAAGTCATGCTATCATTCTTGTTATATCAGCTCCTGATCACTTTAAGTAGCTTTCATCATGATTACCACCAATGAAATAAGTTGGAACTCATACATTAGGGTAGTCTTTAACCACCTTATCTACTTGCTCATCAAATCACTTCTCACTCTGCTCAAACTGCTGTCATTTATAAACACTACATCAGTCTACAAGGTCTCCACAATGCACAAAGCATTCAACTCATTCAGACTTAGCATCATCATAGAACTTATGCAACTCATCTAAAGCACAAGCCTTTGCTCAGATGTGGGTATCTCATATCATGGCAAACCTTAAATGTCATGGTATTCATAGCACCTCATCTATCTCCCTCTTGGAGTTTTGA
The DNA here is from genome assembly GCA_017652345.1 of Methanobrevibacter sp. The sequence goes on along the minus strand of JAGCBE010000502.1, from coordinate 1,182 downwards.
GCTATATAGGCAAGCATTTCTTTGACATCCTTATCACTATACATTTTAAGGAGATCTAATTTCTTTTTATCAGATTTCGATAGCTCTTCCTTTAGCTCTTTGGCTTTTGCTCTAAATAGCATTTCTTCTTCCTTACCAGATAAAACATCACTTGCTTCTACTGATGTTTTCTCTCTGTATTTTGCTACAGTCTTCCTGTTAATACCCATGTCTCTTGCAATTTCATTATTGCTGAAGTCAGGATGGTAAGTTTGAATTCTTTGTATTTGTTCTTGGTTTAGTTTTCACATTCCCACACTCAGTAAAAGCTAAAACAAATCAGATTTTTGTTTTTATTTTATGACTCTTTCATCATACCATTCGTAAGGATCATATATGTCCCTACTTGTCAGAGTATCTATTAGCCATTGCTTAACATCTTCTCTTAAGGCTTTAGAGCTGATGTCCACAGTAGTTAATAGTTGCTCAGCTATCATCTTATTTTGGAATAAGGTATGTATAGCTCTATGGTTTACATCCCTTATTAACTCTATATTTCTTGCTATATTAGCTCATCATTGGCTTTGAGGCAGGAGATGGTGCTTACTCATCGGTATTTCCTTTTTCTCCTTTTGGCTCATTCCTATATTTATCTCTATAAGTTAAAAGTTTCCATCTAAACTTAATATTTCTCCATAATTGTATCAAATCTTGCACCCTATAATATAATCGGTCTATCATACATTCAGTTTAAATAAAAAGCCGACTAAAACTGCGAGCATAATTAAAGCAATTTTAATCAGATTTTTTTGCATCTTTTATTTTCACAAGTCATAAAACATCTGCAGCATCTTCTCTACGATAGAATATTCTCGCAAAATCTTTCCTTAGTGTCCATTTTCCCTGTCAGTCTAAAAACCACATGTGCATAGTTCAATTCTCGTTTTTAATTCTTTTGTAAATGTTTCGACCTAAGTCTGTCTGTGCTATTCTATATTCTCGCATTGGTTTGTTCCTTATGGAATAAACTATTTTTTAAGTTGATACTTTATTCGTTCAATGTCTGTCTGAATCTGAGATAATGTTGCTTGTATCTTTACCATGTCAGTTTCTGCTTGCACCTTCTCTAATTGAGCTATTCTACTATTCAATGTTCCCCACACTCCCCCTAATCAGAATATAAACACTATGAATCAGATTCGT
>JAGCBE010000501.1 GCA_017652345.1 Methanobrevibacter sp. | reverse complement strand
AATCAAAATTCCTTCAACTATTGTCCAGTGTAGAAAACAATTCCACTCACCCTATTGCAAAATCCATATTGAACAGATTCAAGGCAAACAATATTCAATGTGGAAATGAAGGAAAAGAAGATCTTTCATTGCTTGAAGTGGATGATTTTGAAAACATTACAGGTAAAGGATTAAAAGCTAAAGTAAATGTTGACGGTGAGATGAAAACCGTACTTGCTGGAAACCTTAAACTTATGGAAACAGAGGGCATTGATTTAAATGATGAAGTTTTATCTAGTTTTGATGCTTTTGTTTCAGAAGCAAAGACAACTATCGTGATGGCTGTTGAAGGTGAAATCAAAGGAATAATCACTTTAATGGACAAGATAAAGGAAAATTCAAAATCAGCTATTGATGAATTGCATAAAATGGGCATTGAAACCTATATGCTTACAGGAGACAATGAAAAGACTGCAAGTTCCGTTTCAAGTGCAGTTGGAATAGATAATGTAATGGCGAATGTGCTTCCAAATGACAAGCTCGACAAGGTTCGCCAACTTCAAAATGAAGGAAAAAGAGTCTTGTTTGTTGGTGATGGAATCAACGATGCTCCTGCACTTTCACAGGCAGATGTCGGTGTAGCTATGGGAAATGGTACAGACATTGCTATGGAAAGCGGTGACATTGTCATTATGGAAGGTGATCTTGAAAATGTGGTGGCTTCAATACAGTTCTCTAAAAAGGTCATGACAAGAATCAAGGAGAACCTTTTCTGGGCATTTGCATACAATATGATTCTTGTTCCTGTAGCAGCAGGTGTGCTTTATCCTATTTGGGGCATAGTTTTCCGTCCAGAATGGGCAGGTTTAGCTATGGCATTAAGTTCTGTAACTGTAATCAGTTTATCCTTATTGCTTAAACGTTATGTCCCACCAATTAAAAGACAAGCTGCTTAATGATTTCATTATTTAATTAAATGATATTTTAATTAAATTAATGGAATTTCATTTTCTATTTTTTAATTCAATCCTCTTTTTTTAAATCATCAGAACTTTCAGCATTATTGTTAGCGCCATTGTTATTGTTAGTGTTATTGTTTTTAATTAACTCTTCCAATTCTTCAAATCTTTTATTGAAGTGTCTTGAGACAAGTGCTGTAGCTAATGTTGCGGTACCAACACCAGATAGGATATATCCTCCCCAGACTAAGAAAATGCTGTTTAATTTACCTAAAGGAGTATCTCCCAATACTGCATATCCATTACTTGTGAATGCATTTGAGACCATTACTAATGAATCTAATAGATTTTTCCCTTCAGCAAAGGATGTAAAAATAAAACTTACAAATACAAGTCCAAATAACAATAGGATACTTATTCCCAGTCCATTTGATTCAGTATAATGAATAAATTTGCCGTAATAGACTTTAATCACATAAGCTAATCCTATAAAGTGGACGGCTAATAATATCACTAATAAGATTGCAGGATCATCAAAGGTAGAGTGTAGCAATGAGGAAAGAGGGATTAAAAATATTATGATTATTTTTTCTGTTAAGGTATCTTTTTTAATTGCCAGACAGCCTATCAATGATACAAGGGTATCATAGAAAATGAAATGTCTGTAAAAGTCATCTGATGCCCAAAATACTAGGGAATAAAGGATATCTACAAAACAAAGTGTTATGATTATAAGATAAAAGACTTGCTTTAATGTTTGAGTCTCTTCCTTAGGCAAATATTCGGTTGCATTCAATAATCTGTTATGCCTATTTCTCTTCAGATATTTAATTATGTATGAACTAACAAAATAAAGTCCAAAGAAGAATATCACTGCTAAAATTATGAATAATACTTGTTCAGTTATGAGTATAATTTCCGCTTCACTAACCATTGATTTTCCCCACTTAACTTTCAATACTATAATTATGATTTTATGAGTAATTAAATTATGTATTATCTTATGTTAATTCCCTTTTGATTTTGGGAGTAATTAAGTAGGGATTATCCTATGCTAATTATTCTTCTGAACTTTCTTTTAGCTAATTTTAAGCTTTGTTCAAATGTCCTGAATCCTAATTGTATTGTAAGTAAAATAGGGATGATTTCCAATCTTCCTATCCACATCAAGAATATCAGCATTATTTTAGGGAATGTGGCTAAGCTTCCATTGATTATGCCGGTACTTAATCCAACGTTACCTATTGTAGAGGTCACATCAAACAAGGAATTGATTGGGTCATTTGTATAGAAGGTCATTATTATCCATGATATAATCAGAAACATCAAGTAAACCATTATGTATGAGGACGCTTCCTTTATTTCCCTTTCATTAAATGTTCTGTTTGCTATCTTAGCACTCACAACTCTTTTAGGAGCAATTACATTTGTAACGGTAAGGTTTATTCCTCTTAAGAAGGTAATTACCCTAATGGTCTTTACAGCACCTACAGTTGATCCGGAAGAACCTCCCATCACCATCAATATCATTATGATAATCAATGAAGCAGGTGCCCAGGAAGCCAATTCACTGGAACTTGCAATATTTGCACCTGTTGTTGTCACTGCTGAGACTATATGGAATATCACGTTCATTGGAGCCATATGTGTAATTGCAGCAATCAGTATTCCGCTGATTATGATGCTTAGTATGATGGCTTGGAATTGTATATCCTTTAATATTGATTTTCCTTTTGTCTTTACCAGATTATAATGTACTGTAAAGCTTGTAGCCCCAAGCAACATTAAGATCATTGTAATCAAATAGACGATGTTGTCGTTATAGAAGCCCACATTTGCATTTTTTATTGACATTCCTCCAGTGGAAATGGTTGTAAAAGTAAGATTTACAGAGTCAAAAAGAGGGAGTCCTGCCAAAATGTATAGGATGATTCCGAATATAGTGTAAATAAGATATATTTCTATTGTTTTCTTAAGTGTATTCTTAATGTTTGGCCTGATTCTATCGTCTCTTGCTTCTGATTTGTATAGCTTGAATGCGGAAGTTCCTGGTTTGATAAGCAGGCTTATAAAGATAATAACTACTCCTAATCCTCCAATCCATTGCTCTAGACTTCTTAAAAATAGAATTGATCTTGGCAATGCTTCCACATCATTGAACATGGTCAGTCCACTTCCAGTCCATGCAGAAACGTTTTCAAAAAAAGCGTCTATAAATGATATATCCAATATCAGCATCATTATGATTGCTCCAACAAGCCCTGCCCATAGCCAAGCAACACTTGATATGAACATTCCGTGCTTGAATTTAAGCTTATCATACTCTTTAAACTTTTCAGCAAATAGAAAACCTAATCCTATTGATAATGCTGGAGGAATCAATCCGATAAGGTATGAATGTTCAAGGTAGTAAAGGTCTATGAATATAGGCAACATCAATATTGCACCTATTCCTACCATAATATATCCAAGATAATGCAGGATGATTTT
>JAGCBE010000500.1 GCA_017652345.1 Methanobrevibacter sp. | reverse complement strand
GCTTACCAGTTTCTTCAAATGCTGCACGAGCAAGAACACTTGATTTTTCACCACTAATACCATGTCTTCCAATGGATTTTACAACACCTTCAGAAGTCATCATATCAGCAACTAACATAATATGTCTGATATCAACAGTCAAACCTTGGTCGGATAAGGTACGGTTTAACTCATAGACAATAGCGTTACGAGCAGCTTCAATACCTAATACAGTTTCAATCTCGTGAATGTCGTTAGTGGTTGATCTAGCCTTGTCAATACCTTCTTCATTGAAGATAGCCTTAAGGTTAGAACCTTCAGTATGGATAATCCACTCATCATCACCTTTACGGATAATGACTTTACCAATACCTTTTGTTCCACTGATTTGCAAATCACGAACTTTATCAGCTAAAAGCCTAATTTCTCTGATAGTAGGATTTCTAGGTCTGAAAGTTAACTTATAGTCATCTTCAATTTCTACTTTCTTGAAGATTTTTTCAACTTGTGCAATGATGCTGTCATAATCTAATCTTCTATCTTGGATTTTTCTCTCATCGAGAGTGACTATAACTTGCATTCCACCATAATCTAAGTTGAAATCAGATAATATGTCATTAATGGTACTTTTACCAATCTTATTCGCTAACTTTCTTACGAATTCTTCATCATTCTTGTACTCTTCCTCGAAGTAAATATCCATGGTAGGTGTGGAAATCTTTTTCCTAGCATCTACAATTTCAATTAACCTTGGAAGACCGAGAGTTACGTTTAACTCAGCTACCCCTGCGTAGTGGAAAGTACGCATGGTCATCTGAGTACCAGGTTCTCCTACAGATTGCGCTGCAACAGTACCTACTGCCTCTCCAGCTTCAATATAAGCTCTTTCGTAAGCTTCGTCAACTTTAAGTACCAATTCATTTAATTCATCATCAGTTAACTCTCTTTTAATATAAACTCTTATTAAGTCTTTAATATAACTTGGAGGGAACTTGATCTCATTTTTAACTATTACGTCTAAAACTTTTGAAATAGCTTCAGGAACATAATTATATTCTTCAATGCTAAGTTCTTCTTCAAGAGTTTTGATTAAATAGATAGTGTTATCTTTTGGATATTCAATATTGTCTGCAAGCTCATTTTCAACAAGAATTAAGGTATTTAACTCATTATAAGTTAATTTTTCTTTAATGAAAGTCATTGCAGATTCAATAATATCAGTTTCTTCAAACTCAATTTCATTATTCTCATATATTTCTTCTACAAGAACTATTTTAGTGACTGCCTCACTTAATTCACCATCATCTAATTCACCATCACTGTAAAGTTGTGATAAGCTAATTACATAAACTTCAGATGAATTAACCTTATTCTTTTTAAAAGCCTTTTCAACAGTTTTGATGGAGTCAATTAAATCATCTAATTCCTCAAGACTTAAATCTCCATCATCATAAGACTGTTGGAGATTTTTGATATATTCTTTAGAAAAATCAATTTTGCTCTTTTCAAATAATTCTTGAACATTAATTGCTTCAGATATCTCTTTAGTATCAGTCATAAAATTGCCCCCTCAATTAGTTATCCTTAATCCTCATTTCGTCAATAAGTTTGTCTAGGTTTGCTACATGACCGAAGTCACTTTTTGCTGGGTCAATACCTTCTTCACCAAATACACTTTGAATGACTTGACCTTTGTTGTCTGTGACTAAACCGTCGGATCTTACATTTAAGTCTTCAAGTGCATTTACAAGTCTTCTTTGCATGTAACCGGATTGTGCTGTACGGATAGCTGTATCTACTAAACCTTCTCTTCCACCCATAGCGTGGAAGAAGAATTCTACAGGGTCTAATCCTTCCTTATAACTGGAATGTACAAATCCTTTTGCTCTTGCCCCTAACTCATGTTTTCTGAAGTGAGGGAGTGGTCTTGCTAAGTATCCTCTTGTAATACGTCCACCACGAACAGATTGCTGTCCTACACAAGCGGTAATCTGAGCAAGGTTCAACATGGATGCCCTTGCACCGGTACGTGCCATTACAACAGAGTGGTTTTCAACAGCCATCACATAGTCATAGGAGTCATCTTGAGATTGTTTTCCCATAGTGAGATAACCTTCCGCAATTTCT
>JAGCBE010000499.1 GCA_017652345.1 Methanobrevibacter sp. | reverse complement strand
TGTAAAATTGCTAAAATGTAATACATAAGATTTTATGTAATTTAATATTAGAGGAATTAAAATGAAAGCAAAAGCACAAAAAATAGGTGACGGAGTATACTGGATTGGTGTACTTGACTGGGACTTAAGATCTTACCACGGTTACACTTTAGATGGAACCACTTACAATGCATACATTGTATTCGGTGAAAAGGTAGCTATTATCGATAACGCTTATCCTGGAAAAACTGAAGAAATGATGGCTCGTATCGAAGACGCATTTGAACAAGAAGGCAGAGAAATGAAAGTCGACTACATTGTTCAAAACCACGTAGAAAAAGACCACAGTGGTGTTTTATACGACTTATGGAAAAAATTCGATGCACCAATCTACTGCAGTAAAATCGCTCAAGGCGGATTACTCAGACACTACCCTAAATTAGAAGGCGCAGACTTCAACATCGTTGGAACTGGAGATGCACTTGACTTAGGCGGTAAAACATTAGCATTCTTAGATGCATTCTTGCTTCACTGGCCTGACAGCATGTTTACCTTACTTGCAGAAGACGGTATCTTATTCCCTAACGATGCATTCGGTCAACACTTATGCTATTCAAAAAGATTTGACACCGACATTCCAGAATACGTTCTTATGGATGCAGCACAAAAGTTCTACGGTAACTTGATTGTACCATTATCCAAGAAAGTACTTAATAAATTTGATGAAATCATTGAATTAGGCCTTTTGGAACAAGTAAAAATGATTGCTCCTTCCCACGGTCAAATCTGGACTGACCCAATGAAAATCATTGGCGCTTACAGTGAATGGGCAACCGGTAAAAGAGCAGAAGACAAAGTGACAATTGTCTACGACACTATGCACTACTCTACCCAAAAAATGGCTCATGAAGTTGCTGAAGGAATCATGGCAGAAGGATACGATGTGGAAATGTACTTCTTGCACGAAGATGAAAGAAGTGAAATCGTAAAAAGCATCTTAACCAGTAAAGCTGTTGCTTTCGGTATTCCAACCATCAACGACTTCCCATTCCCAAGCATTGGTGACATCATTTACTACTTGAAAGGTCTCCACTTCAACAGAACTGGATTCAAAAGACCTGCTGTAACCTTCGGTTCCATGGGAGGAAGAGGTGGAGCTGTCGAATTCATCGCAAATGAACTTGCTGATTGCGGATTCGAAGTTCTCGACCAACAGGAAATCTACTACGTACCTGACGCAGAAGACGATGATGCAAGCTTCAAGTTAGGTCAAAAATTAGTTGAAGAAGCTAAAAAATTAGAACTTTAAGTTCAGATCTTTTGTTGATTTGAATTAAGTATTTGTAAGAAATTTCCAATTCATTTTCTTATGAATACTCTTTTTTTATTTATTTTTAAAACTCTCTTAACATATGTTATTTTTTTAATTTTGTTCGTATTTTTTCCCTATTTTAGATATTTTATAACGAATGTTCGTATTTTTAACTAAAAATCAATATAATTTTTAAAAACTATTCGTACTATAATCTAAGATAATAAAACATTTTGTAAACATAAGAACAAGTATATAAATAAGAAAGTTTATACTATATTTATCAAACAATTTTTTGATTGTAATATGTTTATGATTTTTATAAATTTTATGAATTTTATAAAATGCATACGAATTATACAAAGTTAAAAATTTTTAATTTTTTGAGGGTTTAATATGGAAAATGAAGAAAAGACTATTCAACCAAAAGCAATTCAAATTTTTGCAAAGGCTCCTGGCGAGCTTGGTGTAAATGTAGTTAAAAGTCCAGTGAAATTAACCATCCTTTCAATGTTGAAAGATACCGATATGGAATTTGATGAAATCGTTAAAAACACTGGAAAATCCAAATCAACAATTTCCGTTCATTTGAAATCATTAAGAGAAGATGGAATCGTAAGCTACAGATTTGATGCAAACGACCACAGAAAGTAAATCTTCTTCATCAATTCCAAATTCTTAGGTGAAGTCCAATCTGGAGATGAAAAGGAATTGGAAGAAAGACAAGCTGAATTCCTTGTTAAAAATATCATGGATGTAGACAACTTCAAGTTCTCTTTCCTATTGTTCCACACCTTAAGATCCAACTTGATTCAAGAAGGAATCAACATCAACCCTGTTTTGAACCAATCAGGTAAGAACATCGGTGCAGCAATGTATGAAAAGCTTTATGATGATGACATCAACAAGTTCTGTGACAACATCATTCAATTCTGGGTAGACAACGGTTTAGGTAAACTCGAAATTGAATTAGGCGATATCATCAACATTACTGCTTATGAATGTTTCGAATGCAGTTTGCTTCCTAAGAAAGGAAAACCAACCTGTTACTTGGATGCAGGTATTTTCGAAGCATTATTTGCAAACTATCTTAAAAAGGATGTTGAAGTTACTGAAGTCAAATGTTTCACCATGGGTGATGACTGCTGCAATTTCTTAGTGGAATCCCCAGATGGAGAAGCTTTTGCTTACTAGATGATTAATTATATTTAATTAATCATTTTTTTATTATTTTTTTATTTTTCATCTACTTCTTTTACTTTTTTAATATTTTTTCTATTTTTATCATTCTATTTTAT
>JAGCBE010000498.1 GCA_017652345.1 Methanobrevibacter sp. | reverse complement strand
CTCCTTTGGTCATAGTCGTGTCAAGCAAAAGCAATATCAATGCAGGACTTGCAAGTGCATATATGGAAATAATGGCTAACAGTCTTGGTTTAGGTGTCCTATACAGCGGATTTTTCGTAATGTGCACAAAGCTAAGCAGGAAACTTAGAAATCTCATTGAATTGGAAAAGGGACATGAAGTGGTTTCTTGTATGGTTATAGGTTATCCTAAGGTCAAATACCAAAGAATTGTTCCTCGTAAGGATTTGCAAGTAAATAGATTATAATTTTGTTTAAAATATTTAATTCTAAATTATATTTTATTTACTGTTCTTCATTATTCTGATTTTTTCTTAATTTCTCTTTTTAATTATTTTTTATAGTTTTTTTATTTTTAATCCTTATTTTCTTGCTTTTTTTACTTATTATTAAACTTTTTTTCATTGCATCCAATAAGCTAAACTTAATTCATTTAACAAAAATCTTATATGTATACTTGAATAGATATATATTTAACCTATGTAAGTTTTAATTAACTTAATTTATTTTAAAAAAAGGTAAGTGATCAAAATGGCAAGAGAAGAGAAAAAAGCTGCTAGAAAACGTTTTGATGAGATCATTGGTGTTGCAAAGAGACACCACTTGGCAAAACTCCTAACAAAGAATGAAGATGATGAAGACTTTGAAGTTTCAGACCTCAGATATGCGATGGAAGAGTTAGGTCCTGCATTCATTAAATTAGGTCAGCTATTGGCTACAAGGCCGGATATGGTTGGTAATGAAATTGCAGATGACTTGAAATTACTTAGGGACAACACCCCTGTAACTCCTTTTGATGAAATAAGGGATGTCATAGAAGGGGAGCTTGCACAGCCATTGGAGGATGTATACTGTGAATTCAATGAAGAGCCTCTTGGTTCCGCTTCAATCGGTCAGGTTTATAGAGCCAGATTAAAGGAAAATGGCATGGAAGTTGCGGTTAAGGTTCAAAAGCCAGGTATCTATGATGTCATTGTACCTGATGTAAAGATATTGAATAACTTGGCTGGAACTATCGATAAGCATGTTTCAAAGTCAAGGACATATAACTTGCCTGCAATAGCTAAGGAATTTGAAAAATCAATATTCAAGGAACTTGACTATATGGAGGAAGTCAGAAACATTGGAAAGATCACTAAAAACTTTGAAGAAGTGGACTACATTAAAATACCTGAAGTCTATCCTGAATACTGTACTCCTAAGCTAATTACCATGGAGCTTATTGACGGATATGAGGTAACTGACCTCTTTGACAATGAGATTGAAGGAATCAACAATACTGAAATTGCACAATATGGAACCCAATCCTATTTAAAGCAAGTATTGATTGATGGATTTTTCCATGCAGACCCTCATCCAGGTAACTTGTTTGTAACCAAGGACAATAGGCTTTGCTACATCGATTTCGGTATGATGGGAGTTGTAAATGATGAGTTCAGAGCAAACTTCTCTCAAATGATATTGCTTTTGCTCGGCGGAAACTCAAACCACTTGATTAAGCAAATGCTTTACATGAAGATCATCACTCCAGAGCAAAACACTCCTGACTTCAGAGAGGATGTTGATGATTTGTTGAATACCTATGTAGGTGTTGATATAGACCAGATGGATGGTATCTTTGACCGTTTGATGGACCTTATGATTGAACATAATATTGTTCTTCCAAGAGAATTCGTTATGATTGGAAGAGGAATAATCCTTATTGAGGATGCAGGAAGCAGATTGGATCCTCACTTCAACATTACAGGAGAGCTTGAACATTTCGCTAAGAAAATGGTATCTCAGAAATTCAGCCCAGGAAATCTTGTAAGTGGTGGATTCAACTATATCGTAGAAATTGAACATTTATTAAAGGATTTGCCTGACAGACTCAACAGCACTCTTGACAAGGTTGAAAAAGGGGAATTGGAAATAAATATGAACCACTCAGGTTTGGATGAATTGAAAGACCAATTATCCATATCATTGATTGTTTCTGCATTGCTTGTAGGATCATCCATTGCTATCTTAGCAGATAAAGGACCAAGGGTATGGGATATTTCAGCTATTGGATTCTTTGGATTCCTTATCAGTGCAGTTCTTGGAATATACATCATAATTAAATTCATACGTACTGAAAAGTAAGTAAAAATTAAATGACAGTAAAGATTTTATGAGGTGGAAAAATGTATAAGAAATTATTTGCATTTTTAATATTGGGGTTCTTGGTCATTGGAGCAGCAAGTGCTGCAGACTTTAAGCTCAATGATGGATTTGAACCAGTAACAGAATATTTCTCTGTAAATAACGAAACAGGGATGACTATATGTACTTGGGATTATGACGAATCAGTTCAAGAATTTTATTTGCAGAATGGCACCGGTTACATTATAGTTGCAGGAGACAACAATACATATAATGTTACCGAAGATGATGGAAATGAAGTAGGGAATGCCATTTCTTATGTGACTAGTGGAAATATTGGTTTAACTTATGGAGTTTTAGAAAAAGTAGAGCTTGAAGGCAAAGAGTATGTCATTTTTGCCTATATGGAAAAGGCAAGCCCTGATGATTGGAAAGCATGTTATGATGAATTGATGAAATTCAATGAAAACAATAACATCGAGCCAATAGCAGATTCTATATAATAGTATAGTTATTTAAATCAATATTTTCATTAAATATTGATTTTTATT
>JAGCBE010000497.1 GCA_017652345.1 Methanobrevibacter sp. | reverse complement strand
TAATGCAGTTGGAGCAATCATTGCAGCTAGAAGATTCTTGAAGCTTTCCGATGAGGAAATCCAAAAAGGACTTTTAAGCTTTAAGGGAACAGCAGGAAGAATGGAAATTGTCGCTAAAATGGATAATAGAAACATTATGGTGGATTATGCACATAATCCTGCAGGTGTAGAGACTATTCTAAAGGAAATCACTAAGATTTATGGCGACACAACTGTTGTAATTACAATCACTTCTGAATCAGGACATGAAGGAGACATTGAAATTCTTGAAAAGGCACTGGATAATGTGAAATATATCGTTCCAGCATCCCATGACTCAAGACTTGTTGTAGATGAACTGATGGCAGCTGCAAAAGAGGGAAAAGCTGATTTTGATTATGAAACTTTGGAGAAAACCTTTGTCTTCACAGAAGTAGATCCAGAACAGGCTTCCAATTTCACTTTAGGTGCAAGTGCAGACCAAGTGGTTGAAGGTGTAAAGGCAGCTTTAAAAACAGATTCCAATATAATTGTAATTCTTGGTGAAGCAGGATTCAAGTTCAAATTGGATATAGTTGACTTTTGCAATGGATTATAATTAATTTTTATATTCTTCTTTTTCTTTTTTAAACTATTTTTATGAAATGAAATCAATTTTGCATTCATTTGATTAATTATCAAATGCTCTCTATAAATATTTAAATAATATCTAAATACATATATTAATTCATGGTTACTTATATTGAACATCCTTTAATTAGGCCGAATTCAGCAGAAGCTAGGATTTATCAACAGGTTTTGGCAGCAGACGTATTGAAAAATGGAAATACCATGATTGTAGCTCCAACAGCTTTAGGTAAGACAATCATTGCAATACTCGTAGCTGCAGATAGGCTTCAAAAATTAAAAGGATCAAAAATTCTTATTTTAGCTCCAAGTAAACCATTAACCATACAGCATGAAGAAAACTTCAAGCACTTCTTAAATGTTCCTTGCACCTCAATCACTGGGGCTGTAAAGACAGATGAAAGGGAAAAGAGATGGGCAGAGTCACAGGTTATTTGTGCAACACCTCAAACTGTCGAATCAGACCTATTGAATGAAAGATACACTTTAGAGGATGTTTCCCTTGTTGTTTTTGATGAATGTCACCATGCAGTAGGTTCCTATTCCTATGTTTATCTTGCAACCAGATATGTCAAGGAATGTCAAAACCATCTTATTTTAGGTCTTACAGCTTCTCCAGGGCATGACAAGAGCAAGATCAAGGAAGTTTGTGAAAACCTCTTCATTCAGGACATCACCATCAAGACTGAAGAAGACCCTGATGTAAAGCCATACTTCAATCCAATCAACATAGACTGGATTAAAGTGGAAATGGGCCCAAGACTCGAAAAAATCAGAGATTTGGTGAATAAGGCCTTGAATGTTCGTCTGAAAGGATTGAAGGATTTAGGTGTCATCAATACAGTCTCTGTAAACAAAAGGGATATTCTAAAGGCAAGGTCTAGGGTTCAAAGGAAGATTGGACAATCTGTAAATCCGCCTAAGGAATGTTTCCAAGCGATATCAATCCTATCTGCTGTAATCAATCTTCAGCATGCTTTAGGATTATTGGAAAGCCAGGGAGTGGCCCCATTCAATGATTATGTAGGAAGACTCAGAAAGAAAACAACTCGTGCTGCAAAAAACATTTTGCTTGATCCTAATTTCTCAAAGGCAGTTTATCTTGCTAAAGAGGCAGAGGATTATGGCCTTGAGCATCCAAAGATGAAAAAGCTCATAGAACTCCTTAAGCTAGAACTTGGTATGGATGGACAGACAAGATTGAAATCTCTAAGAGAAGATGGTGAGGATAAGGATAGTCCTAAAATCATAGTGTTTACACAATTCAGAGACACTTTAGACATGATTCATGAAAGATGTGAGAGGGAAGGCATCAAAAGTGTCAGATTCTATGGTCAAGGAACCAGTGACGGCAAGAAAGGATTGACTCAAAAGGAACAGAAAAACATCATCAAGTCCTTTAAGACAGGAAATTATGATGTTTTGATTTCTACAAGTGTTGCAGAAGAGGGAATAGACATCCCTGCAGTTGATTTGGTAATTCTATATGAGCCGGTTCCATCTGAAATCCGTATGATCCAAAGAAGGGGAAGAACCGGTCGTAAATCCTCAGGTAGAATGAAAGTGCTCATCACCAAAAAGACAATAGATGAAGGATATTACTGGACCAGTGTTAGAAGGGAGTCCAGAATGAAGACACAGCTTGCAACACAGGAAGCGATTGAAGAGCTAAAGCTTAATGCTGCTGAAAAGATTGAAGTTGAACGTACAGTTAAGGTCTTAGGCAAAAAGGAAAAGTCAATTGTAGAGGATCCAGTCGATTCCGATATGGATGATTCCTTGGAAGAGGAAGTCAGTGATGAGGATATTGAAGAAATCGAATTGGAAAATGAGAATGAAAGCAAGCTGAAAGAGATTAAAGAGAAGGAAGCCAAAGAGGAACAGTCTTTAGAAGATGCAATTTATGAAGAGCTTGCCAAAAATCCTCAAAATCAGGAATTGGTTGTTTATGTTGATACAAGAGAAGGAAACTCAAAAGTCATAAGGGCATTGGATACCATTGGCGTTAAGGTTAAAGTCAATACAATGGCTGTTGCAGATTATCAGGTAAGTGAGGAAGTTGCAATAGAGAGAAAAACCGCCAAGGACTTTGTGGATTCCATTGTTGACAAGAGACTGTTCAAGCAGGCAAGAATGATGATGGAAGAGTTCAAGAAGCCAATCATGATTCTTGAAGGAAATGATTTCTATTCAGGATTCATTAATCCAAATGCAATCAGAGGTGCTATGACATCAATTGCACTTGACTATGGCATTAGCATCATTCCAACAAGAACCGAGGAAGACACTGCAGCAATGATCAAGAGAATTGCAATCAGAGAACAGAAAGGTGAAAAACGAAGCATCCAAATCAGAACAGAAAGAAAACCGCAAAACCTTTGGGAACAGCAATTGTTCATCATAGAATCATTGCCAAACATTGGACCGGTTCATGCTAAAAGACTCTTGGAACACTTCGGTACAGTTAAGGCAGTATTGGAAGCTGATGAGAAAAAACTTCAGGAAGTTGAAGGAATCGGTAAGAAAACTGCCAAGAACATTAGGGAAGTTGTTGAAGGCAAGTATCTCTACTTCAAGAAAGATGACAATCAAAAGAAACTTAAATAAATCTTAGGTTTCTTTATTTTTTCTATTTCTTTAAATTTTTCTTAATTTAAACAATTTTATTCTATTTTTAAAAAATTATTATATATAATAAAAGCTAAAAATAACTATTAGTTTAAAAATAAGTTTAATTTAAAAAATTAATAAATTTTTATTTAATAATTTTTATTC
>JAGCBE010000008.1 GCA_017652345.1 Methanobrevibacter sp. | reverse complement strand
TAACATCCTTTTCAATTACTCTTTCAAGATTAGGAGAATATGGATTGTAAAGCAATCTTCTAAATCCAAGTGAAATCAATAAATTGTCAGTGACTTCCTGTTGACGTTCACCAAGAATGATTTTTCTGAATAAATCACCTAAACCTCCACCGGTTAAGACATCCATGAACAAATCACCGAAAGTCGGATTGTTTATATGCAATTTATTAATGAGGAATCTAGAAAGGTTTCTTCTTCTAATGTATGCAATCAATGCAGTAGTTACAATGAACAATATTAATGTTCCTACAAATCCTCCAAGAATGTAAAATCCTATTCCTAAAGCTATTGCAAAGGTATGGTTTCCCACTTCACCTAACATGATTTTTCCTGAATAGTCTAAAGGAGCATAAGCTATACATGTTACTAAAGTGAGCAATGGAACATAATATGCAGGAATCTGTGCAACAGGTGCTACACCAATAATCAAAGTAGCAAGGATTGTAAAGAAGCTCATTACAATAACTACGCTTACTGCAGATCCCGGTTGCATATCTGCAATGTTCATAGGTTGAATCATTAAAGCAACTAAAATAGAAGAAACTCCCATAAGAGGATAACCTAATCCTATAACACATAACATGCCTATTCCTCTGGCAAGCTGACCTATTTCAATAGGCAAGTTAGCGATTCTTCTTCTACCTATCACATCATCGACAAGAGCACATAATCCCATTACCAAAACAAGATTGTTATATCCTGCAGGCAAAAATAGGCTAATTACAATAAATGGGATTATACCAATTGCACGAGGAGTACCTCCACGCACTGGCTCATATAGATTTCCCATATAACCTCTTTTACCTAAGAAACGGAAAATTATATTCAATGCTCCAGTTCCTAAAAATGTTGCAATAAATACTACAAATAATTCTAAAAACATGATTAAAATCCTTTAATTTTTTAATGTAATATTAGTATTTTTATAATTTTTATTATATATAATGTTAAGTTTTAAAATATAAGTTTAATAAGTCTATTTAAAAGTTTAAGAAAATGAGTCTAAAAGATAGTTGTTTAGAAAAATAAAAAAATTTCCTATAAATATCCTAATAAATATCCTAATAAAGATATTATTGAATTAATAATCAATTAATTAATGGAATACCTTAAGGTAGCGGCCATGCCACCTAATCCTTCAAGCTGTTTTCCACCTTCATGCTGGCTACTTATGACTAAAACCTCACCAGACATGTTTTCCACCATATCCATAGATTCTTCCAGGTCTTCACTTCTAATCAGATTATCCAGAACCAATAGCTTTTCAATAGCTCCCAAATTGATAGCCTCTTTCACTTGCTTTTTACCATAAACAACTAAATTGGAAGATTTTGCTATTTCCTGAAGGATTTCATTGATTGCAGAAATTTCAAATGCAACCCTATTCTCAGCAGCTAATTTTTCAACTGTTCCCTTTTTAAGAACTTCATTGATGCCCACTCTTCCACCGGATCCTGTGGCTTCAATTATGGACTTTTTAGCCAAATCCTTATGCTTCAACTCAAGATAGTTCAAGAAATCGTTTTTATAAAATCCGGGACCAGCCAAAACTATGGTTTGAATATTGTCAAACTTGAGAATATAATCAACTATCTTTTGATAGAATTTCTCAATATTCTTTGCACGGTTCTTATCGATTATCCTTTTTCCGGAAACATTTCCCATAACAGGCCCGTAATATTCAATACCAAATTGCCTCATCAAGCCGAAATCCGCAACATCATCTTCCAATACAACAATGATTGCAGACAGTTTCTTGGAAGCTTCAATGGCTTGGTTGATTCTCTTCAATGCATAACTGGACCAATGTTCCTTAAATATCTTAATGGGAGTGTTCAGTTTCGCTTCGATTGTATGATGAGATCCAAGAGGAATCAAGTCTTCAGGGCCTTTAATGATGGAACCGATTATCCTAAGCTTTCCAGTGAAGATATGAAAGCTAACATCCTCTACTGAAACCCCTAAAGTAAAGGTCTTCTTAACCCCCCTATCACTTCTTAACTTATCTCCAGTATTGTCCTGAATTCTTCTTGTAGTCTTAGAGTATACAGTATCTCCCTCAGCAATTATGTGAGATAGATGCCATAAGTCATCTAAAGTTTCAGGAAGAAGTTCAATAATTCCTTTCTTTTTATCTTGATAAGTTATTTTCATGAATAAACCTCAATTAAAGCTTGCAAAAAATATAAATTTCCCAATAATTCTCATTAAAATTAATCAAAAATTATAAAAAACTCAATAGTTATATAATTATTATAAAACAATATAAAATATGATTATTGATAATATATAAAATTAAGTAATTTTTACAATTTCTAAAACAAAAACTAAAGAGCTAATAAAATGAAGATTGGAATTATTGGTGGAACACGAGGTTTGGGAAGAACC
>JAGCBE010000496.1 GCA_017652345.1 Methanobrevibacter sp. | reverse complement strand
TAACACAAGAAGACAAAGATAAGCTATTAGCTCAAATTGATAGAGAATATCAAGAGGGTTTTGATTATGTTGTTAATAAGAGGCAACAGTATAGAGATAGAATAATCAGATGGAACAAGCAAGCCAAAGACCCTAACAAAATCAATATCAATATGACAGCTAATGCTATTGATACACTTATTGCTAGTAGTTATACAGACTGACTAACAGTAAATTTCGCTAGTGCAGATGGTTGGATGTCAGCAGATAAAGCTGATAATCTTAACTATATGGCAGAATATGATAACAACGAACAAGATTATCAACAGTTATACTATCAGAAGGAACAAGATAGATACTTTTTCTGAGTAGGTATAAGATATAGATATGGTTGGGATGATGTTAGGAAAATGCCAAAGTTTATGGTAATAAATCCTATGAGTTGGATACCAGACCCTATTCCTAGTCAGATTTGAAACTTTGATGGTAGTGGATACAGATTTCACTGATTTGAATTTACTACTACAATGATGGAGTTAATATCTGATGGAACATACGATAAAGAAGCATTAGATAAAGTAGTAGGAAGTTACTTTAGTCCAGAAACACAGCAAAATTGGGTAGCTTATGCTAGTGCATATAACTATGTAATGCCAACGTGTTGTGATGAGCTAAAAACTAACTTCTCATTAGATATATACCATCACTTTACGAACTTCAATGGTAAGAAATATATAGTAAGTCTAACTAATGCTAGAAGAACAGTATTAAGAATAAAGGAATTAGAGCCTGTATTGGAGGAAGAAAAGAAAAATCCAAAAATAATAGAGTTTCCTATCATACTAAACTACTGGAAACCTAGAAGAAATGACCCATTTGGAGAGAGTGTATGTGATAAACTAGATGATAAACAGATAGCAAAGACAATATTATTCAACTTAAACATAATAAAAGCTAAGAAAGAGGCATTAGGAGGAGATTTCATTTGGAACTCAAGACTAATCAAGAACAAAGATGATATATTAAAGCCTACAACTAATGGAAGAAACATCTTTGTAGATACTATGGAGAACTTACAGAATGTAGGAATGGAGATACCTAGAAGCCAAATCAAAGCTGATAGCCTAAATATGATAACAGCATTAGAGAATGAGGCTATGCTAGATACGAATATAGATAGTTTACAGCAAGGTATCGTAACAGGAGGAAGAACAACAGCCACAGAAAGCCAAATAGCACAGGCTAACTCAAATATAATCTGACTTCTTAACAATAAAGTTAATGCTTGGGGAGATAAGAGGTTTTGGTTTGAGTGGTGGAAAGGTTATCAAGAGAACTTTAGTGAAGTAGATGAGAAAAGTGCAGTAATAGTAAGCAACTTTGAGATAAAAAGCCTTAC
Source organism: Methanobrevibacter sp. (assembly GCA_017652345.1). The sequence continues at coordinate 1,932 of JAGCBE010000496.1, read as the reverse complement.
ATTAAAGAAAGATGACTTCTTCACTAAACAGATACCACATATAATATTATGAACTAAAGCAGATTTACAGAGTAAGAACGAAAAAGAGCAGATATTCTGGGATAAATATCTCTGAATGATGCTAAATAACCCATCTACACCAGAAGTAAGTAAGAGAATAGCTACAAGAATGTGTTTAAGGTGCAACTGAAAGACACCAAATGAGATAAATGTACTTGTGCCACTAGAGAATGATGAAACGGTGGCAATGACATTTGTAGGAATGCTAAATAGGGACAAAGTACCACAGTCAATGTTTAGTTATCCACCAGAGTATTTAAGAACTTTCTGGGTATATTTCCAGAAAGCAGAGAATACAAAGGCAAAAGATGTAGTCTTACAAGCATTAAGGAATGCAATGATGAGATTACCATTACAACAGCAGCCAAATCCAGCTTTTACAGAGATGGCAAATAGCTCTAGTAATATAGCAATGAGCCAAGCTCTACAATGAGGTGGAGATAAGCAAATCACATCAAGGCAAGATTTAATTCCTTGACAGTGAAGTGCTACAGCTAGTAGTATTATTTAGTTCTTAACCTAATCAGAATGATAAAATTGTTCAAGAAAAAGAAAAAGGAGAAGGTGGAAATAAAAGAAGTAAAGGAAGAAGTAAAAGAAGAAGTAAAGGAGGAAAAGGAAGCAAAAGAGTGAATAAAAAGTCCTAGTGCAGAGATGGCAAGGAAGATACAAGAGTTAATGAGGAAATAGTTTTATATCCTATGTATATAACAATGGCATTAAAGAAAGAGGTTAAAAGGAGATATTGGAACTTACCTTCTGTAGATGAATTGAAGGCATTAATAGTTTCATACTTCTTAGGAGAGTAGTTTTATATCATAATATTAAAAGAATGAGGGAATTAATTGTAAAATTAGAAGCTCTAAAAGAGAGCAAAGAATGGGAAAAAACTGTTCAGAAGTTAAAAGAATGACAGAAAGAGCAGAATGAGTACCTATTAAGAGATAGTGAAGATGAAAGATACTCTCCACTATACTCAGAAGCAGACCTTATCAAGAGAGAAATCAACTTTATAGATAAGTTGATAGACAATATCAAAGTAAAGGATAAGGAACTGAAAGATGCTCTAATATCAGACTTAGAGAAATCTAAGAAATGGAGAATAGATAGGCTCTTATGAAAGACACACGAATATAAGCTAGAAGCTATAATCGAATGAGATGCCTATAGTATAGAAGATATGTATAGAGCAGAGAATTGGTGGATAGAATGCTTTGATAATCTACCAAACAAATTAGCAGAGGAACTGAAAGTAAAGGAAGTAGAAGTAGAGGAAATGAAGGAAGCAGAAGTGCAGGAACAAATTGATGCTCTAAGTAACTTAGAGATTTAAGATGATACAAGTCGAGGGTATTATATTAGTAGTGTAGTCAGATTTAATTGTGCCTTTAATGAAGATTATGCTACCAAATATAATTGTAACTCCTTCGCCCTAGTATAAGGCACGTTTTATACTTTAAATGTTACGATTATGCCAACACAAGATGAACTCATCCAAGCTGAATTGGATGGAACTATTGAGGAGTTGGAAGCTAAAGCTGACGAGCAAGAAGCTGAAGAAACTCCAGATGAAAAGGTTGAAGAAACCGAAGAAACCGAAGAAGTAGAACAAACTACTGAGGAGGTAGAACAGCCAAAGGAACAACCTAAAGTTGATACTAAAGCTGATACTACTACTGATAAACAAAGTTCAGTAATGAAACTCCTAAAACAAAGGAACGAAGCAAGAGCAGAAGTAGAAAAACTTAAAGCTCAAGCAAAAGACACAGCAGACCTAGAAGCTAGAATTAAAGAACTAGAAGAAGGTATAGCTAGTCAAGAATTAGAAAGAGAGGCTGCAAAAGAGAAAGCTGACTTCTATGAGAAATACCC
>JAGCBE010000495.1 GCA_017652345.1 Methanobrevibacter sp. | reverse complement strand
TCATCTAATTTATCTTTTAAATATTTATAATTGTATTTATTTTTATATATATTATTAATCATATTATTATATCTTTCATGTAATTCTTTTTTACTATTTAATTTAAATTTAATACTACATAAATAATTAAGGTAGAGTTCTTTTTTCCAATTATATTTTTTCAATAAATGAATTACTTCATTTAGAACTCCCGTTTAATAAAATAATAGAAGAGTCATCATTTAAAGATTGAACAGGACTTGTTGGTGGTTCTACTTCAGTACTAATTGGTGTACTTGTTAAAATATATTTATCCCAATTATTTGTTTTTTCAATTTCTTTTAAGAAATAATAATAACTATTTTTGGGATCATATTCGGTCCAATACATTCCGGTAATTGTATTTTTAGGTGGATATTTTATACCTTTTAAATCATAGTTACCTAATTCAACAATTTTCATGTTTGATCTAATATAATCACGCGTAGCTTGGTCTTTAACTTGATCTTCAAACCTCATATTACTGCACCATATACATGGAATGTCGTTTGTAACAGTCTTAGGTTTTTTGTATTTACCACTAATAGTAATAATCTTTTGAGCCCCTACAAATCCTTTAAAATATCTAAAGTCTTCTAAAGATTCGAAAACAATATCTTGATCATCAAAGAAATTAAACTTTTTACCCGAATGAAAGTTATCCATATTCCAAACATTTGGAAAATAGTTATGAGGTCCCAATGTTGCAACCAAGCTTGTTTTAGCAGATTTAGAACATCCAGTAATCCACAATCCCTTGCATCTATCAAAAGGATTATTCCACCAATCTTGGAAGTAGTCAATCCAATCTTTAATTTCCTTAGGAATATAGAACTTCCTTTCAAAATTAGGCTTTAAAACAACAGGCAATTCCGTAGGAAAGTCTTGCTTAATTACACCATTTATCTGAATAAAATAATCCAAATAATTTTGATAGTAGTCTTTATTTTCCTTAATTCTTCTATGCACCTCTTCTTGTAAAGGAATAGGATCTTCATGAACCCAATCGAAAAATGGGATTGTGACTTTTCTAGTATCTTTCATACCATTTAATTCGAACCACTCCAACCATTGTTGCCAGTCCCAGTTACTCAATACTTCTTTGTCTTCTTTAGTAACATATTTCACCATATCATAGGTAGCACGTTCACCCTTTTTAGATTTACCAAAACATCTATCCCCTTTGTATTTGATATTAGGGTGGTTAGAATGGGTTTCATTAGTAAACAAGGAAGAGTAAACATCAAAACACCTTTTATTTTCAGTAGTAAATTTAGATGATAATTTTAAATAACAATGAATATGTTCATGATCATCAGTGTTGTGGCATTTTTCAATACAAATGATATATTTTTCAATATTATCCTTGGTTTGTAGCATTTGTTCAACCATACCCTTAGTAAGAATACCATAAGTGTTAGCCCAGGTTAACATAAATTCGTCCTTCTTATTAATAAACCAATCTCTTTTAGATGTTTTAGCTTTCTTCGAAGAAGAAGAAATACAACCAAGGGCCTCTCCAACAGCACAGGCAACGTCCAAAATAGCTTCAGTAGAATTTCTCTTAGTCATAATAAAAAAGTGTTTTTTAATAAAAAAGTTATATGAAAGGTTAAGTTATAATGCCGAAGTTAGCGAATTTTAATTATTATAAGTAGCTAACTTCGTAACATCGTCAACTATTTATACTTTTTTTCACAGAATTATAGAATATTCGAATTTATGGGCGGAGTTTTTAATTTGCGCCTCGGCGTAACTGTGGCATCCAATCAAAAATTTAATTTAAGCCTAATGAAAAAAAATTTTTTGTGTAATATACAACCAATAGCATTTTGGAACAAAATTTACTATAAATAGGAACTGTTTTTTCCAATTTTTTTTTAAAAAATAATTCCTAAATTTCAAATAGTTAGGTAAAATTAAAAAACAAAAAAATGGCTAAAGACAGAATAACAAAAGTTACATACGCCCCAGCTAATGCTGTTTATACTTCTGGAAAGAAGAACAAATATCAAGTTAACAATAAACCCTTTTATGCAAAGCTCTATACATATGCTACCGCTGCTTCTATGCCAGGTACATCAGGTGCTGTAGATGGATGGCTCTATCAACAATTCCCAGTTATATCCGCTGCTGCTACCTCAGGTAAGAGAAAGGCTGGAAAATTCACCATCTCCGTAAGTCTTGAAGGAGAAGCAGAATCTTTAATCTATTGGAGTTTAGTACACGTAGGTGAAGATAGAGCTAATGCTAATTGGCTCAACCCAACTGACCAAGAAAATATCTATAAACCATCTGCAAGTGTTCTTTCTTCTGGTATGAATGATACCAACGCTGGACCAGTACGTATTTATTGCCCTCTTTTTAAAAATCTTAATCAAAATGACAAGATTTTCTTGTCATTATGTATTAAGCCACAAGGTCAACGTTCAATTGATGATCAATCTGATAATGCTAAGGTAGTCGATGAAAATACTTATATTAATGCTTTGGTACGTTACGCTATATGTTATAATTAATTTATTTTAAATTAAGATAAATTATGATAAATAAAATGTAATGATAAATGATATTAAACGGGTATGATGATATATTAAATAAATAAATATTAAATCGAACTTTATCAATGTCATGTGTTATTTTTAATTTAAAGTGTTTGTGTTTTTTTTTTTTTAAAAATTATAAATATCGTGTTTTTTTCTTTTATTTTTAAATTATTTTAAAAATGGAAGAAGATTTTAATATTAATTTAGAAGATAATTATACTAACACTCTAATTACTAATATTAGTAGAGATTTAGCAAGTTATCAACAAACGTCACCGCAAGTTCAAACTTATACATATACAAATAGTTATAGTTATCCTGTTGTTATAATATTGAAAAGTATTTCTCATATTAGATTATTAGAAGTACAAGATCATACTGATATTGTAACTAATGATGTAACAATTTCAAAATTAGCCAGTGACAATTCAACAATTGAAATGTTATATCATAGTTATAATAATACAGATTATCATTTCAATAACGAAAGAGTTGTTTTACAACCAAATCAAAAATTAAAAGTTACTATGTTTAATGGTCAAAATAGTCAACAATATCCTATTAACGCGAGATTATCACTTTTAGCAAGAATTATTAAATAAATTAATTTATTATTTATATTTCTATTTTTTTTATTTTTTTTTTTTTTAGTTATTTTTTATTTAAAATGTCAAAATATACTTTTTTAATTTGGAATTATCATTGGATTAAAGAAGATTTTTCCCCTTTAGTATATACAATTCATAGAAATCAAAACCAATGTGTTGAAGAAATAGAGCTAAAAAGAATAGCTATTGCTTGTCATCAACATGTATCATCATCAGATTCGCCAACGAATCTCGTATCATTAGTTTTAAATAAAGAATCCGAAGTTGATTCTAATTTACCAATACCTGTAGACCCTTCTTTATTAATAAGTGTCTATACATTAAATAATCCTGATCTTGTTTATTGTAATTTTTATGATTTAGACGGAGTATATCAACATAATTTATCAAAAAAGATTTATCTATCTCCAAACGATAGTTTGTCAATAGTTCTTACACCTTGGACTCCACCTAAGCAAAATGTTAATGCAATTGTAGAATATACAGTTAAATGTTTATAATAAAATAATAAATAAAATTGTTCCAAAATTCACAATTTATAATAGTATTCTGAGGGTATTTAATAGGAACAGGGGTTCAAGTGGACTTGGCGAGTTATTGCCAACCAACACTTGATGGGTTCCCTCCTATGGTTTTTTTCCTGTCTAGCCATTTCAATATTATTGAACGCAAATGCTATTAGACATAATCCCAGCAGTATCATTATTACTCCTTCATGTCTTCAACCTTTGTCTCCAAAACAGCAACCGCACTTTCCAAACGATAAGTTCTTTCGATGACTGAATTGTGCTTTTCAACTTTCTTTGTTAAGTCTTCGATCTTACACTGAATAACAGTCATTGTCTTGTAATTCTGAATTACTGATACAAGAATTGCAGCTCCGGCTGAAATTAACGGAGCGCCAAGGATTGTCAACCAATCACTCATTGTCCGCCCCCTTCTGGCTGACTGACTTTGAGTCAACCCAAGCTTCACAAAAAGCATAAATGCTACTTGATATAACAAGCAAAATACCACCAACAAGAGCAAGTTTGTCATTGCCCTGAATAAGTCCGCTTATGCCAGTTCCAAGAGAAGCCAGCGCTGCCGCAACACAAAGCCAAAATTTTCTTGAACTTAGTTTTTCTCTCATTTCCGTTCCCCTTTCAATTTAAGCTTTACGACTTCTTGATTTCCTCAAAGCAACCGTCAACAATCATGTTGTGTTCATCGTAAAGACCACAAACACC
>JAGCBE010000494.1 GCA_017652345.1 Methanobrevibacter sp. | reverse complement strand
CTTGACGATATTGGCTGTATTACAACAGTAGATATTGATGGAAGAGGAAAGAAAAAGACGGTTAAGTGTAATTACGATATTTTTTATGAGATACCGGTGCAACTTGTACAAGCTTGGGTAAATTATAGGAAAGAAATCGGTCTGGAAATTCCAGAGGATATTAAAAAGATTATAAGAGAGAAATTTAGAGAAGTTAGTTTATTTTTAAACAGTAGTGGAAACGCTGGGAAAAACAGCGTTAAAAATAGCAAGGCTAATATAAAAGATGACGACATTGACTGGGGTTTTGATTTTTAAAAAAGTTCGAAAAATAGTGAAAAATAGTATTGACATGAGAATGTGCTTTATGATAATATTATAGTGCGATACAGATCCGGCATGGGTCTGACTCCGATGTTGTGTAAGACCCTCACAGCGGAGCTGTGAGAAGACCCTCACAGCAATTTATAAAGAATAACAGTTGTAACGTTAATTTCTAGGGTCTTGTTTTTATAAGGAGAGAAAGAAAGAAATGAGAAGAAAGATTGATCGTGCAAGATTAGACAGTGCTACAAATTATGCCATCTATGGTAATAGCACCTATGGTAATAAATTTGTGAATGCTCTGGATGACTACCAGAATGAGGTAGATAATACTACCTACACCCTGAATGGGGCGTATGCGTATAAGTCTACCCATAGCGATTTGGTAGATTTATTTGGCGTTATTGGGGCCATAAGAAACAGACAGCCGGAAGAGGTTGAAGAGCTGTTTGCAAAGGCATTCAGAGAAGATAAGTTATTAGCAATGAAGATGTCGTTCTACGCTCGTCATATTACAGGTGGACTTGGAGAAAGAAAAACTCCGAGAATTATCTGGAGATATGTGGCCATGAACTATCCGGAGATTATGAAAAAGAACCTTTCTCTCATTCCCGTATTTGGAAGATGGGACGATCTTTATTGCTTCGTTGGAACCCCTATCGAAGATGATATGTGGGGATTTATCAGAACTCAGCTTGGCAAGGATGCCGAGGGTGTTATGAACAGAAAGCCCATTTCTCTTCTTGCAAAGTGGCTTAAGAGTGTAAACACAAGTTCTGAAGAAAGCAGAAGTCTTGGCAGGCTTACCGCAAAGAATCTTGGCATGGATGAAAAATCATACAGAAAAATTCTGAGTATGTTGAGAAATTATATTGATGTGACTGAAGTTAAGATGTCCAAAAATAATTTCAGCCAGATTAAATATGATTCTGTTCCTGCAAAGGCTATGAGTCTTTATAGAAATGCTTTTATGAAGAGAGACGGTAACAGGTTCCAGAAGTATATTGATGGCTTAAAGAGGGGAGAAGCTAAAATTAACGCAGCTACTCTTTATCCTTATGATATTATGGAGAAATATGGACTTACAATGCGTTACAGGGGTATCAGTCTTGATAAATACGATGAAATCCTTGAACAGCAGTGGAAGGCTCTTCCAAATTTTGTGGACGAAAAGCTGAGCGGGTCTAATGTTTTAGTTATGTGTGATACCTCTGGCTCTATGTATGGGAGACCTCTCGCAACTTCTGTTGGGCTGTCTATCTATTTTGCTGAAAGAAATAAGGGTGTATTTCATAATAAGTTTATGACTTTTAGCCACGATCCTAATTTTGTCACAATTAAGGGAGATAGTTTAAAGGATAAGGTTGAGAGCTTTCCTGTCATTGTAGATGATACAAATATCCAGGCTGCGTTTAAACTTATTCTTGATGTGGCAGTAGAGAACAATGTTCCGGCTGAAGATATGCCAAAGACTTTGGTAATTATCAGTGATATGGAATTTAACCAGGCTACATATAATAGAGGAAGTTTTCGTAATGGTGAATATGTTGATGTAAATTATCATAACATATTTAAAGATATGTATGAGGAAGCTGGATATGAAGTGCCCACTATTGTCTACTGGAATGTGAATAGCAGACATAATGTATTTCATGCCTATGCTGATGAACATGGTGTTATGATGGCTAGTGGAAGTAGCCCGAGTGTATTTAAGAATATTGTGGCTAATATTGGAAAGACTCCGTATGAGGCCATGATGGATGTTCTCGGGGATGAAGTATATAGTGAAGTAAGAGTGTAGTAGAGTGGGAATTGGGGGAGTGTGAGTGGGAGCGATGCAAAAATATTTGCACTAAATGAGAGAGTGTGAGTGGGAGTGTGAAAAGGTGCAAAGAGGTGCAAAAAAATTTGCACTAATGGTGCAAAAAAATTTGCACCTGTAGGAGTACTTGGGGTTTTTGGCGAGGGGTGGAATGGGTTGTGACCCCCCTAAACCCCCCTTCTCCACCTCCTTCTCCACACCCCACAATCCTTGAAATTTCAACGTTCTTGCCACCACCCCCATGCCTCTCCCCGACACCTTGTGTCCCAAAAATGGGACACTAAAAAAATACTAATGTACCAAAAATGGTACATTAAAAAAAATACTAATGCACCAAATTTGGTACATTACAATACGAAAGTGAGGCGTAGGAATGCTTTTTACAGAAATTAAACTGCCTGAAAATAATTGTTATTATTCAATACGCTCCTCAAAGATCCTGGGCGTGGACCTTGAAGAGAATAAAATAACTGTTCTTATTGAAGATGATAAAATGTCTGAGCTTGTTTTATTTTTTGACACATATGCCGATGCACTATCTCAATACGAGTCTATAATGGAAGATCTCAGGAACACAATTGTTTAAAAAAATCGAATTTTTATGAAAAAAGTGATTGACAAACGAAAGCCGCCCATGGTATAATAAAGCATACTTAAGGAGGTATATATGGCACAGATACGCTTAACAAAAGAGCGTGAGACTCTATCAACAATTTTATCAGGTTCTGTAAACGATGTGGTAATCACAATCAGGGATCTTATCTTAATCAGGAATAAAACCAGGGATGAGTTTGGTGGGGCCATGATATATCACCACAGTGACGGAACACTTGAGTCCATTGATGGAGATGAATACACGTTTGATGATGAGTATGACATGCACAAATGGAACAATAAACGTGAGCTCACTCTTTGGAGAGACTTAAGAGACAGTGAATGATGCCGGATATATAATCGTGTAGTGAGTAAAGAGCCTTACTTGATATGCTACATGTACGAACTATTCAGCGACTCGTACAAGTTGGTGAATAGGTAGCAAGATGTTAGTCAATTTGGTGTAGTGGAGAGCATGCTGTCCAAGGAAGGACGGAGGGATTGGTTCGATTCCAATGGTTGATGACCACAAAGAAAACATCTTAAAAGTATCGTAGTAAGAAAAAGTAGCGAAAATTAAAAGATAAAGGGATTAACAAGTAGACCGTATTTAAAACGGTAGGTAAGTGGTTATGCGCATGCCGACTTACCCGCTACTCCAACAGGTGCAAGTCCTGTTGCACGATTTTAATAACGGGGTGTAGCTCAGTTTGGTAGAGCGTCCGGTTTGGGTCCGGAAGGCCGCAGGTTCGAATCCTGCCACTCCGACCAGGAGCCGTTACAAGCAAAACTTCATAGGATTGTTAGATAAGTCGGACTGATCTTCCGAAACTGTTTAATAAACACCATGATCGCCGGTTGGGTCAGAGATTACCTGGGTTGCAACTTGCCAAGTAATCGTAACCGGATGTGCGGTTGGGTGACCTTAAGCCCGCCATTCCTGGATAGCTCAGCAGTAGAGCATCGGATTCATATCTCGAAGGTCGGTAGGGCGGCACTACCTCCAGGGACCGAATTATATGAAACAGACACAAACAGCAATAGATTATAGACAAGTGCAGTTGATGATCTTAGTGTCTGGAATTTTAGACGCACACAGCAATTATTTATCAAGATATTTAGAATTATTGATCGCGTCTAGTTTAATAAATTAAAGCAAGCTGTAATTATTTAAGGAGGACGAAATGAGGTATCACACGTACACAGACAACGAGCATGTAGTAGTAGTAACTTCCACTTATGCTGGCAAGACAGTCAGGGGAGTCGCCAAGTGTTCCCCCAATGACAAGTTCGACATCTGTATTGGAGAGACTCTGGCTAAAGCAAGATGTGATTATAAGATCGAGAAGCTTAGGACTAAGAGGGCCTATACTGAATGCAAGAGAGCCATGGATGAACTTAATAGAGCAGAGGCCCACCAGAAGAAGATGGAAAACTATCTTATTGATTCTTGCCAGAAGCTAGCAAACGCAAAAGTCGCGCTTCACGCAATGGAGGATACCTGGGCGTAAAGACTAAATAAAATGGCTGGCTTTAATATTTCAAGTAAAAATTTTGGCAAGCTGCTTTTAAATAATGGTTATAGGGTTATGAGGCAGACCGGCAGTCACGCTATTTATAAAAATGGCGTGAGTGGGGTGGTAATCTCAGTGCCGATCCACCTCAATCCTATTATAGCCCAACGACTTATACGTGAACATAATTTAAAAGTAAGTAGTTAATAATTGTAGGGTGTGGACAGGTGCCCGAGTGGTTAAAGGGGGCGGACTGTAAATCCGTTAGCTTAGCTTTCGATGGTTCAAATCCATCTCTGTCCACCAAACTCGCTGGTGTAGCTCAATAGGCAGAGCAGCCGCCTTGTAAGCGGCAGGTTGGGGGTTCAAGTCCCTTCGCCAGCTCCAGTTGTGGGCGAGTAACTCAGCGGTAAGAGTGGGGTTCTTATAAAGCTCTGGTCGCAGGTTCAATCCCTGCCTCGCCCACCAGGTAAGTGAGATTAAATACTGTTTGCAAGGATAAGCCTTATAGGAGAAGGGATTTAACGAGAAGTAAGATTAATCTCCAGGCACCTAATGTGGTGGTAGCGTTGATCAGCCATCTCCAAATACCGGTTCGATGCTTTTCTAGAAAGTTCAGTAGCCGGCTTTATAGACGCATACAGCAATTTTTTTCAAGGAATGTTCTGTTAAAACATAAACCCATTGTGTCTAGTTTATTTCGCACCATTAGCTCAGGTGGTTAGAGCACTTGACTTTTAATCAAGGTGTCCGCAGTTCGAGTCTGCGATGGTGCACCAGACAGAAGACGGGAAAGACTCTAACAGCAAAATTTTTTTAAAGAAGATAGAATTTTAGCAGCTATATCATGAGTCTTGCGTCTTCCTTATTTTAATTGAGGGTATTATGAAAAAAGACAAGGATAGTAAAATTGTAGATTGGGTAATAGCCATTATCGCAGCGATTATGCTATGGTACTGGCATAAATTTGGAAAGTAAAAAATAAAGAAAGTGAAAAAAATATTTCAGGCAATTAAAAATTTTTTAAAGGTGTTGATTGGGCTGCTGATCGTGAGCCTGATCGTGACTGAACTGTGCGCATTGCTTGAGGGAACAGATTATATTAATTTCGGATCGATATATCATACACTGCTGCACAGATTCATAAATATAATATGAGGCGTTGCGATAATTGGTAGTCGGCCGGTCTTGAAAACCGGTGAGCGTAAGCTTTCAGAGTTCGAGTCTCTGACGCCTCGCCATTTTTAAAGCCTGAGCGTGAGCAAAACTAATGTATAATAATATGTAGAAAAATATAAAAAAATAACAAGGAAAACAGTAGGAAAATAATTTAAATTTATTTTAATTTTTAAAAAAGGAGAAAAAATGAAATATAACAGTACAACGCATGTCAAAGGCGACGACATAATTCAGATCGTAGAAGCAGCGTGTGCTCTTAAAACCTTGGGTCTAAAAGAGATCAATAATGAGGTTAAGTCGTTTGCCACAGAGATCGCGGAAAATTTATATGAGTTGGCTTATTCTCTTATGTATGAGCACGAATACAGCTGTTGTGGATGCTATGATGACGAAGAGAATAACACAAGTCCTCAGAATGTTCTTGGTAATAAAACCATGGCGGACGATGATCTGATTATTCATTTAAGTGAAAAGGATAGCAAGATCGCCGGTTCAAAAAAGATGGGGCTGTCTTATAATGAATATCCCTCAATAAAGCCTGAAAGCAGTGGGTTATATTTAACTAAAGTCAATGCCGAAATCAATACGCATTTTTTATATTACTTTTCTGATCGCGACGAATGGGTGCGTCCATACGACGATTGGATGCCCATGAGTAATTCTAATGTAACCGGCTGGCTTAAAATTTATTAAAAAACTTGAGTTTTTGTGAAAAAAGGTGTTGACAATCAGGCCACATCCGTGATACAATAAAGACACAAAAGGGGATCAACCCTCCTGTAGTGACGTACCGATATAAAAAACTTAAAAAAACAATTTCCATTCCAACCTATATCGGTACGTCACCTTATATGAACTTTGACAACTTAACATCGCAGGGTAGTGCAAAGGCAGAATGAAGGGGTTCATATCCCCTAGATGCGGGTTCGAGTCCCGCCCCTGCAACCACTCCTTTAATAAAAAAACTGCTGCGGTTCAGTTTTCTTTTAAACAGATAGTTGAAAGTTTTTACAACCGCGCCTCCTTTCCATTATGCGGGCGTGGCGGAATTGGCAAACGCGGCGGACCCAAACTTCGCCGGATTTTACTTCCTTGTTGGTTCGAATCCAATCGCCCGTACCAAATGTGCGAGAGTGGCGGAATAGGCAGACGCACGGGACTTAAAATCCCGAGGTAGCAATATCGTGTGGGTTCAAGTCCCACCTTTCGCACCAGACAAAGTTTACTTTTGTTTCTGTTTCCTTTCTGAATGAATAAACTGCGGCGGCTCAGTTTTGTTCTGCCGGCTTAAAGAGCCGGGGAATTTATAACCGCCAACTTCTTAAAATGTATTGGGGTTTAGCCAAGCGGAAAGGCGGAGGACTTTGACTCCTCAATGCACTGGTTCGAATCCAGTAACCCCAGCCAAATACTCTATCCCCAATAAGCGATGAGCTGTAGAGTAGAATTTAAATCCATTTATCTATTGAACAAAAAGGGATAAAATAGATAGGGTACCGATTTTTCTCTACCGGTGGATCCTTCGAGGACTGGAGCAACGAAGTTAAATAAAGTCCCCAGGATGTTTTTAGGGATCAGAACAAACCTACATAGAGCAGAAGTGTTGAAGGTCAGTGCCCAACGAGAAACCGCTTAGGCGGGTGGGAAACGGTAATAACAAGACGTGGAAATCTGCGGAAGCGTGAAAAACCTTAGTTATGCCTGATTGGCTCAGTTGGCAGAGCAACCGGCTGTTAACCGGTGGGTCGTAGGTTCAAGTCCTACATCGGGCGCCATGGCAATTTTCGCCTCCTCCATATTTCATTATTTTATGGAGCAGTGATCTTACTCCTTTCTTCGCTGCTCCTCTTTTTTACAAAAAAGGCGGGGTAAGATGAGTTTATTAGACTTTTTATTATTTGCTTCTATATATAATAGTAGTAAAGTACAAAATAGAGAAGGGCCTCCTGATGATTACTATTGGGGCCTGAATGATGAGTTTAGTGAACTCGAAGACGAAGAGTTTGAAGACGATTTTGGAGACGACTCTGATTCTAAATACTTCTGATTATTTATATTATTTTTTGCGTACTATCTTTTTTATAAGGTAGCCTTTTTGTGGGTTAAAAATTCTCTTGCAGAAAAACCCTAAAAAAGGCTACCTTTTTTATACAAAAATATCTTAAGGTATTAGTTATCAATAAAGATATTTACTCGCGAATTTGAGTTGTTTTCTCTACTTTATCTCTTTAAAATTGAAGTAGTCATACCTGGGGGCGTATCCTGAATTTCGCGGCCGTGAAAATCCCCTTTTTTGCACTGGCAAAAAAATTCCCGAGCGGCGCGTAAAAAAATATTTCCCTGCAGTTTAAAAAATCTCCCCCGATTTAAAAATAAAAAACAATGTGGGAAAGAAAATTTTTTAAAGCAGACTACCCCCTTGGTGCGCTATGCTTTAAAAAATTTTTCAGTTTTTGTTTTTAAGAAAAATAAAAAAGGCTCCCTATTTAATTTAGGGAGCCTTAATTTATTATTTTTGTCTAAATCCAATATAATTTAGTAGGCCGATTGTAATTACTCCAATTAAAATCCACGCTCGATAATCCATGTGAATATCATTGGTTACAAACCATCCTATATAAATAAATACTAGTAATGGAATAAGTATTATGCACCCTATAACGATAAACCACGAATAAATATAAGCTAAAATTGTAATTAGAGTATTTTTTATTTTTTTCTCCATAATACCTCCTTTCCATAATTATTCTATTACAATTTGATAGTAATAAGATTCATCGCTATAATTACCGTAAACATAAATAATTTTTATATTTACTTTTTGTATGCTGTGCTTTACAAGAAGTTTTGAAAGTAAATTCAGTTCTTCTTGAGTTACTATATAATAGTTATCGCTGAGTTGCTTAGGTCGCGATCCACTTCTATTCTGCATAGCCTGTCTTGTTAAGTATTTAATATACTCGTTCATATTCGTTTTCTACCTCCTCATCATACCACTTCATTATTTCATCTGAATTCTGGAATCTCTTGAATTTTTGTTTACTTCCTTTTTCTTTCACATAGTCTTGCTTTTGAGTGTCATAAATTACAAGCCAGGATTTTTGAATTGGCTTATAATTATTGCATCGTGATTCTATTCTGTATCTTCTGAAAAATTCATTCATGTTTTTTCCTTTCTACTTAATTTTTACAATCTTCTCTACTCCAATATTAAAAATCGGAGCGGGCTTGGTTACAGCGTAGTCTGGAAATTCGGATTTTAAGCATAATGGCTTAATTTCTTCCTTATCTACTACTACACCATTCTTCATATAAATAACTTTAGACGGCCATCTATTGCACTTGGTGACTCTGAGCTGATACTTTCCAGTATTCTCATTTTTAAGGATATAACGGTGGTCGTCCCAAACCATCGCTCCTACCAAACCACCATTTGTAGCCGGAGCGGTTCCATTTTCTCTTGCTTCCTGAACAGACTTGATATTGTCATATTCAACGCCAAATCTGCCCTGAAGCGTAGTAATTTTAATAACTGTGTCATCAACACCCTTCCTGGTTTTGAGTTCTTTTGCATAGGTAATAGTGTGAATACTGCCTCTTTGCGTCTTCTTTACGATGTTTCTCAGTTCATTAAGTTCCATTTTTTTACCTCCTATTTTTGCCCGTGTGGCCGCTAGCTAAGCTTTAAGATAGCCTATTATATAATACTTATAATTGTTTTGTTAATATTAATGACTCAAACACCCAAGTACTTTATTCTTTGGACTAAAACACATCTTACACAAGTCGCATGTTAAATCATGCTTAAGCACCACCTTTCTACTTACTTTTCCAGACTTAAGTGTCTTCTCTTCCCATTGATATGCAGGGCAATACTTATTAAGAGTAATACCAGCTGCTGCATAATCCCAACCATCGTCGTATACGAACGCTCTTACAAACGGGAGATGTTTCCATTTATAATACAATTCTATACCATGTTCATGCCAAATACTTATGTTAATGAAGAAATTTGTGGGATATCCTTCATCTGCCATCTTCGTAAGTGCTTCATCCAGATAGTCTTCAGCCTTAGTATAGACATACATGGGCCAATCAGGAAGCGCTTTTGAAAGTCTCATCCATTCTAGGATTTCCTCTGTACTTTCAAATTCACCAGAAGCGTGAATACGAATGGGTTTGATTCGTCTTCTTTTGCTTAAAGTCTTCTTAAACATTTCAAATGTTCCTTTAAGATTATTTCTGATTGCTTCTGTATTTACAATATGAGAATTAATCAAACCATCCTTATATTGTCTATAGCTCTTGAATACATAGCATTCAGAATTCATTGGATCCTCTGCGTTATAGCAACCTTGGCAATATTTACCGCAAGTGCCCTTACACCCATTGAGAATTCCATTTCCGGCTAGCTTGTTCCAGGTGAGCATATCGCCAACCTTAATGTTTCCATTATAAAAATGCGGACTACTCATTTTACTACCTTTCCTTTCTATTCTAATTCATTATGAATATAACTGTTTTACGTATGACATAATTTTCTGGTCATTTACAATAAACTCTACATAGTTTTTCAGTCGTTCATAAATCTCATTTATTTTTAACCTTCTACTTAATATACTTTACGTATTCTTTGGACGTGAGTACTTTCTTTTTAATCGAAGTACTCCATTTTACCAAATCAGCATAATTACTAATTGGTTCATTTCTCTGATAAGAGGTTTTTGATGTTACCTTACCATTCTCTTTTCCATCTCCTTCGTATACTGTAATGTAATAAGGTACATTATATTCGTAAAGCGTTAACATGATGCTGCGAACAATTTGAGTTTCTTTAATAACATTAAGTACGTTTGAACAAATTACTACAGCAGGTTTGCATTCATGAATATCAACTTCATTGCGCCAATAAAGATCATATCCAACGTATTCAAAGCCTAAATCTTCTACAAACTTCTGAATATGCTCAATGTAACGGCCACATCCGTAGTCTAATACAATTGGCTTTTCGAAATTATGATTTATTTTCCAATCTTCCATTAATTTATTCCAGTCAATTCTGTTGTAAATTGCAGGAAGTTTATTCTTATTGATGCTTGTATTTTTGCTTGAATACTTTTGATCCATACTTTTACTCCTTTACTTTATCGTAATAGTACGTTTCTACTAATGCCTCCCATACTGAATTTTCCGGCATAGAACAGTCTGCATATTTATACAAATACTGATATGCCATTTCATCAGCCAGATTATGAAGTTTCTGTGCCTCTTCTTCGGTTAATTCATGCCAGTCAACAAATTCTTCAATATGAAAATTTGCATCCTCAATTGTATATTTCATTTCCTGATAGCGATAAATTTCTTCTATCTCATCAGGCGTGTATTTACTTTCAATTTCTGCATTAGTCATATATTTTCCCTTTTTCCTTTCATTAATAATGCATACGTCTTTTGGTGCTATAAGGCTCTTCGGCTTCCCAAAGAAGACCTTCTACTAGAACAAAAGGCTCATTGTCACAAGTCCTTGTTAATGTATCAATATCACTCAATTGATAATAATTTGCGTCAGTAGCGATAAGCGTTTCTCCACTATTATAAATTCTAATCATTTTATTCCTCCTTATTCTTCAAGATTTTCTATAACATCTAGCACGTCTGACATAATACAATCTCCAGCAAGTTCAAATGGAATGTTTGAATATTCGAGTCCCGAATTATTTTCTCTTCGTACCCATAAATTAAGCATTCCCTGAGGAAGTAATTTTACTTCGATTTCCCACGTTCCAAGTAAAATACCATCCATTTTTTACCTCCTTATAATTCTCTACAAATAAAAATTCTACTTCCACACGAGCATCGTGCTCTACCTTCTTTGCATGCACTATAAGTTTTTGTCTTTTTCATGTAACTCCATTTTGTATGGCATTTCTCGCATTCAATTGAATAATGATAATTACTCTTAACATAATTTTCATAATGCTTATCTTCTGCGAGATCGTGTACTCTTGTGATTGGAGTAAAATTATAGCTCGCATTTACTCTTCTTGCGGCATTTTGCCATTCTTTACCATGATTCATACATCCCGGAAGGCTATGAATCACTTCATGCATAATTGTGTTATGTATACTTTCTGGATTAGCCATTCTCAAATATTTTTCATTCACAGAAATTAAATATTTATATGTCGTCATTCTGGTGCATCTACCTAATCTTCGAAGAGCCCTATTATCAAAACGACATTCATAATGATTGCGAGAAACATCTGCGTAGCCAAGTGAAATCAAAAGCTCGACATCTTCTTTTATTTCATTCTTAATGTCGGTTAAGGTGTATTTTGCAGTATCTTTTCTGATTGAAAACTTTTGTTCCATTTTTACCTCCTTATTTCACATTCATCTCTGAAGACATTCCATTTTCTGAGACTTTCAGCGCTCAAATAATACCAAAGTTCATTAACATTATTTTCAGCGCATTCTGCAAGATACAGAAACATATCTTTAATACTTTCTATTCCAGGCAATACGATAAATTCGACATCTTCACTATTGTTATTCAACCACGCCACAAACAAGCAGTCTTCACAATAATCCTTGTCTTTATATGTGTACATATTTTCCTGAGAATCACCACAAATATCACAATATGCAGCTTCATAATCCTTGCCTTTTTCGCAATTGATACATCTTAATTCAGGGCATCCGCAACAATCATTCTGAATCTTTCTCATTTTTTTAATCCTCCGTTAAAAAACTTGATTCTTCAATTACTCTTAAGCATTCTTTCAAGCCTGCGATATAGCCTTCGTTTAAGGCATTAGTGACGATTTTATCGTTCCACTTATTTGTTTTATAAATTCCAACATCTTCTGTAATAGCGATTTTAACCGTAAGAACCGCCTTTAAAATTTTTCTGTATTCTTCTGCTGTTCTTTTCATTTTTTAATCCTCCATTATATACCTAAAGCTTTCTACCAGCCAACCATAATTATCGCTGAGCCAATCAGCGATTTCTTCCTCATCTTCAATTTCACCTTGAGGTATAATTACTTCAGTTGGCAGATCTATATCTTCATCATCTGTGTCCCAAACAATATCAGTAACGTAATAATTCATATTATTTCTCCTTTAATATCAAAAGACGACATAATCTCCATTTTCATCTTCAATTAATACAAGGTCTCCTTCTTCTCCAGAATCTTCCCAAGCAATTTGAGCATCGTAAAAGTTTTCACATTCTACTTCCATTTCCTTAAATTCTTTAACTACCCAAACAATTTTGTACTTCATTCCCATTCTTCTTCATCTTCTTCTTCCTCTTCATCATCATCGAAGTCATAAAGCGGATAACCATATTCGTCTACAGCACAGCGTTTTACTTCTAATTCTCTTTCACGCTGTAATTTTTCATGAAAATTAAAACAGGCATCACATTCCGCTTTTGTGAAACCAACCTTACATTTTGCGCAATAAGGCGGATCTGGTTCATAATATCTACTCATTTTTACCTCCTTAATATTAAAAGAAAGCGGCTCCCCTATTATTGAGAGAGCCGCGCTCTGTTTAATTAATGCCCGATTCCTGCAGAAACCTTAAGCTCTCTGTTTTCAGCATAACGCTTAATTACAGATAATTCTTCTTTATTCACTTTTCTGTTACACGCTCCACGAGCCTGAACAATACTACCATTTTTAACTTCAAGAGTGACAAGAGATTCGTCTTTCTTATCCTTCTTTCTCAAGAATAAGATTGTAGTCTCATTATCAATAATTCTCTTAATATAAGATGCTACGCAGTGATTCAAAGAATTACCTTCCTGTCTGACGTCCTTTGTATTTTTAGGCGGCATGATGACATAATCGCCATAATATACAGCCCTAACATCTTTATAATGTTCTTCAAACTTCTTCTCATCCTGCTCACTTACAAACAGTTTGTAGTTTCTGCTCGCAATATCATGAGTCTGTTTAAGATAAGATGAATACAATGTAGGCTTAATATTTTGGCTAAGACACATCGTAAGATAGTCTCTTAAGTCACCAATGAAGTTCTCGGTTGATGTATACCCCTGATTGATGGTTTCTTCAATTACATAATCAGAAAACTTACCAAAACTGTAAAATTCTCTGAAGCATTCATATCTTGAGTAATTGAATGCTAAACTGCCAATCAAACGGCACTTCTGAAAATAATCTCCTCGAGCGTTTCTAGCACTCCAGCGTGGAGCATATTCAATTTCATAGAAGTCAAGGTCTTCCTGCTTACTGTTAATATACTCAATGAATTCGATCCACTCCATTTCCGTTTTGTTAAACTTGGGGTCAGTAATCCATGAGTCAAGCTCATAAACATATTCTTCAAGATGCTTTTCTATAACCTTATCCCAGGTCTCTTTCTTAAGACCAAAGATTTTGTAAACAGGCATAGCATCTTTATAATGTGTAACAATCATTCTACGTTTAATTGAATCGGGAGCTGTTTTAAGAATAATCTCAAAGCTCTTATTAAACTGATAATTACTGTGCACCTGGTAAAGAGTGTAATCTTGGCCTAAAGAATTTTTAAGGTTATCGATTCCATAGAATTTTTCCAAAAATGGCGCTCCAGCGATCTTTCGCAGAATTGCATCCCTCGCATATCTCTCTGTTGCGCTGTAATTAGCACTATAACAATAACTATCAAAAATACCTACTATGTAGGTATTTAATGTAGTAAAGTTCGTTTTACTGTAAGTTCCATTAATTGAGTATTTATACTCTCTTGCGATAACGGCTGCGTTTTCGTATAAATATCCTACAGGCACGTAAATTTCTCCAGTTTTATTTTCTACATTAATTGTGATAACTTTAATTTGTTCTTCTTCATCTAAGTCATCAAGATTTACCGGAATACCTGTTGGAATGGAAAAGTTACAATCATTATTTCTGCCGCTGTAATGCAGCACATATTTTTTATCAATCGGCTCACACTCTTTAGTATAAAGCATTCCGGACAGGTTCTTAATATTCTCTTCAGACTCATTAATTTCTTTCTGAGCCTTTTTAATTACAGACTTCAGTTTATCAATCTTTTCTGAGATTTCATCAGTCATTTCAATATTTTTGAAAAAATCCGATGCATTCTTGTTTCTGGTTTCTGCGCTAGATTTATAAAACTGTGCTACGTAATTCATGATTTTCCTCCTTATCTTATCATGATATAACTTTTATGGCCGTTTGGAGACGTCCAGGGTTCCCAACCTTTCCCGCCAGGAATAAGCTTGTCTGCTTCTTCCATAATATCTTCAAGAGAGCTAGCTATTGTGGAAAAATGAGCAATACATCCACCTCTTACAGGAGTAATGTTTATTTCCCACTTTTTCATAAAACTATTATAATATACATTTACCCGTTTTACCGGTTCTCCTCTGTATTCGAGGCTTATACCCTGTCTGCCAATATAATTGACTACTTCCTGCCTAAGTTTTTCAGTATTATCGGAAATAAGAGTATATCCTCCAATCCCCCAACTAAAACTCCAGGTCTTCCCATTTTTATTAATAATGGTAAGAATGTGCTTACCACCTTTGGTAACGGTAATGTAATCCATGTCACCATTAATATAGGGGTGCATTGCAATCGTAAGCGTGTCTTCTGCGTTAACCTTTAAAATAACTTTATCGTTGTCGTTGAGAATTACTTTAAAAATCTCTTTCATTTTTTCTCCTTATTACTCCATTACTCTTCCGCAGGAAATGAAAACCGGTTTTTCGTTCCATTCTTTTGTCATTTCTTCGAATAAATCGATAGCCATAATGCGATTTACTGCCATTACTATCATTTCGCAAATATCGCCATAACTTTCGAATGTAATCATGTAACTATCCATTTTTACCTCCTAAATCAACTTCTTTATATCTAATTTTCTATTTAAAACGCGGAGCGAGTAAAAACTACCCGCTCCGCGTGTATATAGATTTAGGCGGAAAGAATCATGTCAGCGACACGATTTGTCATTTCCATTCCAGCCATTACAGTCTTCAAGTTGGCAAACTTTGCCTGGTCTGTCTGTCTGAAAATCATCTTATGACTTTCAAGGTCTGCTACAGCCTGAATGACCTTCCATGCAGAATTGTTAAAGTTCTGTAAGTCATCCTGATTGTAAGCTGTCATCGCCTGTTCACGCAGCGCCAGCTGTCTCACCTTGGAAATATCACTATCTCCTTCCTCGTTAATCGGGAACAAAACGTCGTTTACGAGGCTCTCATACTGCGCGGCACTATATGGAATTACAGCGAGCTTCTCTGCCTCTTTCTTAAATTCGGTCAGATAATTTGCCTGCCCCGCAAGCAGTCCCTTTGCATTCTCCATCCTCAAAGGCAGAGAATTAGAATGCCTGATAGAAATTCTATTTTCAGCATTCTTAATTGCTCTTGCCAGGCAGTTTGAACAGAACACTCTGACATTTGTGAACATAGCCCTTACGGAGCCACTTCCATCAAAACTGTTCAGAAGCAGGATATATGGAGAATACTTATCTCCAAGTACATCTA
This sequence comes from Methanobrevibacter sp., assembly GCA_017652345.1. The sequence continues at coordinate 5,661 of JAGCBE010000494.1, read as the reverse complement.
CCCCCTCCGTTTTAATGGTGATGAAACTTTTTGCTCCACCGTAAAGTCCAGCAGTTTCAAACCGGGCTTTTCCGGATCCCATAATATCTTCCAGAAAATCGAATGCTTCCTTGTTAGGCAGAATATTATAATTCTTACCAACTACCCCAAGGGGTTCGTTCGTATCCTTCCTAATGGTAACATACTGGTCAGGGAACGGGAATGCAACCTTTTCCTTTACACCAGTCTCGGCGTCAATGACTTCCCTGTAAAATGCCATGGGCACCTTTTCCACCTCGAAATCCAAGCCAGACAGCTTAATTGCACTATCGAGGCTGTTTACGTTCTGGAGATTAACTCCCAGACCTTCAAAGTAATTTGTTCTTTCAGGCTGGGTAATCTTATCCAGTTCTCTTGCTACTCTTGCTGCATCATACTTTGCAAATCCCATTCTTTTTTCTCCTTTCTCAATAAAAGAAATAATTATTTTTAACTGAGCCTATTATATCTCAAATAGGCTCAGTTATGCAACTACTTTTTTATTATTTTATATTTTTTTATAATCCGAATTCTTTTCCGTTCAGATATTCTCCACCAGAGCTATATCCTTCAGAAACGCAAAGAAGAATTTTCTTATCATAAGCGATATCATGTTCTTCCAGCCATTTCTTAACGAATGGAATTGCTTCCGGATTATTTCCAAGCCACTTATTTCTGTATCCGTGAATCTGAATAAGTCTTGGATTCTTTTCTTTATCTCCTCCACTTACTTCTATTGTATAGAACGGAGTGGAGGGAAGTTCTGACTTTCTTAAGAAAAGAATTGTTGTCCTTCCCGTTCCTACAGACTCCAGATAACCGCCAACACAGTGACTTAACATTGCCCCTTCTGTAGTTAACGCAGATGGAGTTTCAGGAGCATCAATCAAGAAATCAGGTTCTGTAACACCATATCTCTTAATTGTTTTTGGATATCTTGACTTGAAACCTTCTGCGATTTTATTATCTCGATCTCTGAGGAATTCTTCCTTATACACATTCGTGATGCGAATAAGATCATCGTGAATGATTTCAAGCGACCGCATATTGTCAATATCATAGATATCAATATCCGGTCTATAATTTTCCGGCAACTTTCTATACAATCTGCAAGTATCTATATACATTCTTACCCCCTGTTCTGTATTCTTGCAGAATTTGCAAATTTTTATAAGCTGTCTAGCTTCTTCTCTGGTTATATCGCCGTCCCAGCTATATTTATTGCGATACCACCAATAATTGTTATCGTATCTAATGTCTTGATACCACAGATCGCTATTAATGAGCGATTTTGCGATTTCGAACAATTCATCTGTTGTTTCTTTACTTAAAGAAGCAAACGGTTCTACTCCAGAAAGTTGCTTTGCAACAGCAATAATATTTCTTTTTACGTCATGTGTACTATATCTGTTTGTTTGCGCGGCAAATATTTCTTCCAGCTTCCTGAGTTGGTATGTGTTCAGGTCAAGAAGCTTTGTGAGAGGTATTTTCCTCTCTTTAACATTAAAGATTTTCTTTAGGTCTCCAGCGACTTCGTCGTCTTCGTTTAAGTAATTAGCTATTTTTTCAAAGCCAGCTTTATATAGCTGCTCTAGAATTGGATGCCTCATCGCATTAACCAGAACCTGAATCTTAAAACTTTTTTCAATTTTTTCCAGCACCGGCACCAGATATTTGGTTTTATTAATCTTGGCCAGATTTTCAAAATCTAGATATACAAATTCGTCGTCGCAATTGCTCCTGTACCACGAATATGAATATGAGACTTTTGAAGATGTGCGGATATATGTCTTATTGTTCCGCGACAGAGCAGTATAGATTCCAATCTCTCCCTTTGGAGAAATTATAATTCTACTTCTTTCATCTCTCATTGTTTCATCTTCTTGACACTTATATGCAACTTCAAAAGTATATTTTCCTCTTCTTTCATAGTGGTTATTGTCGCATATTGGATGCCTCGTCAGTATGCGAATTACCAGATATTCATCTACTGATAAACATTGAAATATTTTACTGTTTACAGTAATTATTCTATTGTAATAGTATTCTGTGTTTTTCTTTTCATACAATGGATAATCGCTTAAATCAGGCCATTCATAATTTCGATTAGCAATTTCATCCATTGGATTGGATTTCCTGGGCTTTTTTACGCTTCTCTTGTAGAGTTCGCTAACCCTCCGAGGATACACATTATCTTCATCATTGAAGAATTTTTTGGCTTCCGCGCTTGCGTCTACGTTTGGAGCCAACATCTGAAGATAATGGCAATCAACCTTTGTAAAGTAATGATTGTAAGTTTTCATGCGTTCAGGGCAGCGTTCACTGCCATCAGAATTATACACATGAGGGTCTCCTTTGAACAGAAAGATTCTTGGTACTGAATTATAAATACCCGAGTAGAATTTCCATTCTCTTGCTCCGAGGCCTCTGTGTCCATCTATTGTTATAGACGCTATTTCAAGAACCTGTTCCTCTCCAAAGGACCAGTTCTTCATATAAGACGTCTCCAAGGATGTTCTTGGAGAATATACTAATATACCATGCTTATCTGTTTTTGCCTTCTTTACAGGAAATTCCCATGGACGCTGCCATGCTTTCCCTTCTTTTTCAAATTCTCGCTGATACAAGATTTCTCCTGTATTAGCATTTTTACGGACTCCTTTATGTTTAGAGTCGTAATAGTTAAGCCACAGAGTGGGGCAGATAGACTGATCGGGGTTGGGGTTTTCATTGATGATTTTCTTGATGATTTCCTGTTTAGTCATGTTTTACCTCCTTGACTTCACGGAAAAAACAAATTAATTATCAGGCGGGTATATTTCAACCCGCCTGAGTGTGGTTACTATGAAGATTAGTACTCGTCGTATTCGTCTTCGTAGTAGTCCGGCTCTTCCTCAGCCTCAGCCTTCATCTCGGCAATCTTGGTCTTGCTACGCTCAACCAGGAGCGCCTTTACGGCTTCAGGCGGAAGTGCACAGTCCAGGTCCTCGAGGTCTGCGATAGCCTTGAGTTCCAGGTTAACACCAATATAGGCCTTTTCGGCTTCATAATTGATGATGACGGGAACTCCGTCAATCTCCACTTCTTCCGAAGTTCTCGCCTCAATTCCCTCGTCCTGCAGCGCAGCACCAGTCATGCAGGTGTTCATAATTTCGGAATACAGAGCATAGCCCGTGTTCTCCGAATTATCAACCACGCGCTGGATAAGTCGCAATGCTGCTTCCTTATCCTTCTGGCTGGTGTAGCCCATGGTGCCAATCTTGACGCCGTCGATGGAAATCCATTCCATTGTGACACCGTCACGGTTGGTCTCCGCAATGAGCTGTACTGTGGTCTTCTTGACCGGAGTGTTCTTGATGATGTCTGCCATTTTGTTTTTCTCCTTTCTATGGCTATATATCAATTACCACCTTAGTGTGGCAATTAATATTCCTCAATAAGATAAGAATTACGAGCCTGCTTATAAGCTCTCTTATTCTTATTTGATCTGTGAATCTTCTTGAGCGCAGAGTTATAATCGAACATAAGTTCAAACTCATGCTCCTTTTCACGCTTCTTATTTTTCATTCTCTTTTCTCGAGTCTTTTCCTTTTCAAGAAATTCGGGCTCAAACTCTTCGTATTCCATTATCTTAACTCCTTTAACAGTTCTGTCAGTTCCTTCATGGCAGCAAGCATCTGAATAGTCAGATCATTACTGATATTCATATTTGAAGGTTCAGTAACTTTGTTCTGCTTGGCCTTTTTCCTCTGCCAATCGGCATAAGTCTTACACTTGGCAGCCTTCATATCAGACAAAGTTGCCACCAACTTTTCCATTGGCACTTCCGCAGCCCACTGGAACTGATGACCATCATAAGGTTCACCAGGCGCTACCGCCGGAATCTGATATTCACATGATTTGGTAATTGCTACCATTTCCTTAGCGTAGGCAGACGTGCCCGACTTAGAGTTGTGAACTACAAGTTCACTTAATTTGTCTGCAGTGACATCATAAGTCGGTTTACGATTATCGCCGATTCTTTCGTGCCCAACGCGAACCGCATGTTTACGGCTCTTAGGACCTCTCAGAATTCTATTGAGAAGTTCAGCCCGATCTGGTGCAAGCGAATACATCGCTTCCATTGAAATTGGTCTGATGCCTTCCAACGTGATTCGGGGACCATCAGGTACAACCGTAATAGTCGCAGAAGCCTGAAGTCCTGGACGCTTGATAATGTTGTCAGCGCTGACTTCCTTCTTCTTGGGGTTATTCAGGAAATCCAGAACTTCCTGAATGGTTTTCCCCTCGAGGAACATACGGGTGTTGGGTGTGTGTCCATTTCCTAAGCCGATTCTAAACCTATCAACACCTTTCATTTCATAAGCTCTTCCATCTTTGTAGATTGAAGGCTTAATGATGGCATTTCTATACTTCTTGAGCGTATATTCTACGCTCATATCTGCCAAGATTTCCTTGACGTTGTCCAGGGTGATAACGGTTTCTGGCGCGTAATTGCTTGTGTACATTTGTTTTTCCTCCTTTATGTACTACAGCTAAAAATTATTTTTATTTGCAACTTCCTTGAAGCGTTCAAGTGCCTCTTCGGGAGTTAAGCACCCTTCTACATCTATGCATTCAAAATCCCAAATTTCTATAAGATCGTCATTATATCCATATGATCCAGGATGGAAGATTGCATCAATCTTACAGTCATCGCCATACGATGGAGAACATATTGCTATATAATCCTTGTTATCAAACTCCTGATGAACAACTTCAAAAGGAATTTCATTAAGGAGTAAATTTCGTGCCAATTCTTTCATTGGCCGATTTTTAGGAATATTCAGTAATGTTCCCAATATTAGAAATTCTGGTGTACCTTTAATGATATACCTTTTTTTATATTTTTCTTCCATTTTTTCTTCTCCTTATTTGTAATTTTGAATGATCAAAATAATCACCGATGAGAATAAAACTATAAGTTGACCGGAAAAGACGATGATATCTTTCATCTTTATGCTCCTTTTTATTAACATTCATAAGTTATGGTGCCGAGGGATGGAATCGAACCATCGACACGTAGATTTTCAGTCTACTGCTCTACCTACTGAGCTACCTCGGCACAAGGCCTTACGACTTAAGGTCGTCGTATACCACACATATTTTGTTTTCGGAGTTCATTTGTTCTCTCCTAGACGAGTTTACGTCGTTACCAGTCTTTCCTGGCGTCAGGGTATCGCTCATCTGAGCAATCATCTGTTGCTCGGGCGAATTCCCGCTATGAGCGTTAACCTTTCAGTTCTTGGAATTTTACCAAGCAAGAACCTCGGGCGGGAAAGGGCACCTTTGACGCGATGCGCCTATGGTGCCCTTATATTTTCTCATCCCCCTCGTAACATCCTCCCACAAGGGCGGTACAACTACACGGGCGGGATGAGCAACCCATGTAGAGGCTTGACCTTCTCATCTTGGGCGCACCCATCAGGTCAACAAGGTATGCGCCTGTTAATTTGAGCGAAATTTAACGTCGCTCGCCACGACGGGCATCCCTACGCCACTTACGTATGAGCGCATGCAACCCATACGCTCCTGAGGGGCACAAGCCCTTTTAGTTTTAGGTCCGCAGGCCCAGACATAATTTTTACTTTACTTTATTTTATT
>JAGCBE010000493.1 GCA_017652345.1 Methanobrevibacter sp. | reverse complement strand
TAATTTATATAATATTCCAAAACTTTAATTTAAATAAAAAGTATAAATATCAGCATATTTTCCTATTTTAACATTATAATCGATTATCAAAACATTTGATTTAAAATGTATAAACGCCAATCTTATTCCAATTTAAGTTCTAGAGCTAAGCGTCAATATCGTGCTGCTGATCAACAACGTGATGTAACTCAAGTAGTTATTAATTCTGATGTTGAAGTTACCTGTGGTAATACCATGGTTGATACTGTAGGTGAAGGCAGAGAAGAAGATTTTAAAAATACTGGTTGTGCAGCTATTAATATTTTTGATGTTTTAAGAAAAGGTGAATTTTTCAATCAATTTGCATCATTATATGATCAAGTACGTATAGATTGTATAAGAGCTAAGATTCAAGCTACTTCTTGGACTCAAAATAATAATAATAATAATCAAGGTGATGTTGGATTTGCTGAATATGATACACCAAGATGTTATACCATTTGTACTGCATGGGATAGATCCGGACTTGGAGGAGATCAATATATTAAGAAAGAAAGAAGAGTTAGATGGTTAGAACCAGTTGCTGTTCAAAATGAACAAGAAGAGTGGATAGTAGAAAGACATGAAAGATTTAAGGATGTAGAGGATGCTTATTGTGTTATAGGTTCAAATATTACTAGTTATTCTTCTGCTATGACTAAGAATTTAGGACCTGGAAATGCTTATCAAATAGTTCGTCAATTATATCCATCAGCTATTTTGGAAAAGTCTCAATTTGTTAATACAAATGATCTTAAAGTACAAGGTATTCATTATGGATCTGAAAATAAATATATGACTTCTGAATGGCGTAATGTTAAGAAGACTGCTCATTTAAGAATGGGAGGACCAGATGAAGAAGATCCAGAAATACTTGATGTTGATTATATTGAACCAATGCCATATGATATTAATCCTTCATTCCCTACTAATATGTTGAGTGATCCAACTATTAAATTTAAACCAGTATTATTAATTAATGTCTTAGGATCAAGCAATGATGGACCAATTGTTATTAATAGAAATATTCTTAACAGAGGTGAAGATGACGCTATTGTTAACATAGGTATTAATAAAATCAAACCAGTTACATTTAATGTAGAGTTTGAAATCTGTGTTACTTTCCGTGGTTTAAGATATGTTAAACAAGTTAATTAATAAAAGAGATAGTCGTTAATGTTACTAATAGATTATTTATATTATATGCTTAACTATATGCTGACATTTTTATATGATGATATAATGAATAAATAATAAATAATTAAAATATAATGAATAATTACAAGATAAATATTTTCATATGTAAAAAATTAAATGTGGTATGATTATAATAATAATTAATAAAATTTTATTTGGTTTATTTGTTACAAATTGTATTATTGTGTGTGCCCCATATTTTATGTGTTTATTAAAGTTTTTAAAATTATTAATTTAAGTGACACTTTCCAAATAAGGAAATGACATTTAATTGGTTAACAAAGCCACCTGATAATGATTGGAAATGACTCAATCTATCAATCAAAAATGACTCAAAAAACTATAAATACTGACAATTTATGACATCGATAATGACACTTTCTTTACTCAAAAACTGACAGTTACTCAAAAATCGAATATGGATTTTGACAAAGAAAACGAATCACCAGTCATTCAAGAAGCATTTCCAGTGGTTAGGACAAACCAAAGACTTCTACCAGGGTTAGATGAAATCACACCAGAAATAAGTTTATTAGATGAAATTGATACTTCATCACCAGATTTACCAACAGCCGAAGAAGCCTTAGAACAAGCTATTTTTCAATCTCAAACAAGAAGTCCAAGATTAGAAAGACAAAATGCATTAAGTTTTAATATTTTAAATATTAGAAATAGGGATCGAGTATTAGAAGAAATAGAAAACCTTACAAGGATCAAGCTTAATAAGATAATTAATGAATTTAGAGATCTTCATCAAAAATATGACTATTTAAAGAATGAAATGGAAAGTAGAGTAGATAGAATGAGGTTAACATTTGAAGGAATTGAAGAAAGTGAATTAGAACAGGATCCTGAATTAAAAAGACTAGAAAAATTGATATCTATTTTAAAAAGTCATTATCTTTCGAATTTAGATAGATTAAGTGAAGAATTAAATCATAACAAAACTTTGAATAAAGAATTTAATGAAAAATTGTATTTAGGCGATAAACATAAATTAATTAAGGACCAAATTAATCAATGGCGTTCTAGATGTATTAGGAATAGATATTCATTAAAACGTGTTGATGAATGGTGTTTAGAATTAGTTATTAAAATTAATGATATTAGAGATAGTATGGCTTCTAGTAGTCATTAAAAAAAATTAAATTTTTGCAGTATAAGCATGTAAATGATGGATAATTAAAATAAAAGTCATTGAAGCTTAATAGAATATGTCATTGTGTATAAAAATTGAGTGTCATTTAAAAATTATATTATGTCATTAAGTGTCGCATAATAGTCATTTGCAATATGAAATAAGGTTATTATTATACTTATCATCAGTCATTATAAAGTACAAATCAATATGCATGTGAGGTCATGCTACGTTGTAATTAAGTGGTTATGTAAATTAATCTCTAGAAGATCCGCTAGGCTTGTTCCGGTATAGAGTGTCCGGTATGGAATGTTAATTAAAATTCAATATGTGTGTGCATAAATAAGGCGATATGATTGGCTGATATCGCTAAATTAATTATGTACTAATATGGAATATGAAACCAATATAACCAAAATTGAAGCTTATGTCGCATAAAGTTTAATTAATATGATATATACATGATAGTGCTTATGTCGCAATTAACACATATATAGTAATAATCGGAGTTTAAATGTTTCATCAGAGAAAATATACGTCATACATTCTAAGGACGCATCCTTCCCTCACATATAGAGGGTACCCTTCCTCATAACATACATAACATAAATCCCTAAATATTTAGGGAACCCTATAACAAATCCGTGCAACACTTAGAAGTGTCGTCACGGCCATCCTCTAAGGGATGGGCACTTTTGCACCCTTAAAGGGAACCCGTCATAAAGTGCTAAAGCCTATTTTTCAGGGCTTTCGCGATACCTGAGAAAATCACGGCAACCTTTAAGTCACCTAGTTCCTTAGAAGGGCACCTCCAGCTAATGCCGCTGGGAGATGCATACTATCCACTCATATCAACAGGTCAACTCTTGACATAGCTTTCAATGTTGAGTTGATATGCGCAAACCCTTGTAATACTAGAGGACAGCGCCGACTCATCTTTGCTGTCCTTGCCAGGATACTGCGGGTTTGCTCGCATACTCTGGTTAAAAAAAGTGGGCAAATAAAGTTTAGACTCAGAAAAAAAGTACAATACAAAATTAAATTGATGGAGTCACTAATAATATATGGTGAATAGATTTTTTTTCGAATCATTGAAATTTTTAAATGACTCAAGTTTATTATATTTAATTTAACCAAATTAAAACTTTATTTTAACAAAAAAATATAAATATGGAGTTATTTTACTATCAATTTACACATTATCAAAAACAAAATGTCTGAAAAATCTAACACCAAAAAAAGAGAATACCAAGTTAAAAATTTTACT
>JAGCBE010000492.1 GCA_017652345.1 Methanobrevibacter sp. | reverse complement strand
TTTTGGTGAATGCCACTTTTAGTATAAGTAGACTTAATAGATAATGAATAACAATGATTTAATAAACAAACTTGGGTTAATACTTCAGGCATTAAGTTTGGAAATATTATTTCAAGACTATAACAACACAGACTTAATGCAGGAGTTACAAAAACAAGACACGCAATATTTTGACAAGATAATTAAAAATCAAGAAGAAATATTGAATATCCTTAAAGAAAGGAGGACTAATTAATGGAAGAACAATTAAAAACAAAAACCGAAGAAAGTATAAAGAAGATACTAGACGAAGGAATAACAACGAACAACCTAGACCATCTTTACAAACTTTCTAAAATTAACAAAATTGCAAAGGAGGAAAAAAGTATGAATTATGGAAACTATGGTGCGAGAAGACCAGGATATGACAGTTATGGACGCGACAGCTACGGAGAGTATGGAAACTACGGAGAATATGGTCGTGGGTCTTATGGAAGACGTGGCTATGATATGAAATATCGTGGTGAAGAAGAACTTGACAGAATGGCTGGCGAATATGGAAGATATCAAGAAAGTCGTGGAAGATATGGAGCAGGAAGTCAAGAAAGCGACAAGTCATTCCATTATATGGTAAAAGCACTTGAAGATTTTATCAAAGTTTTAGAAGAAGAAGCTGAAACACAAGAACAAAAAATGCAATTAAAACAAGCACTACAAAACGCAATGAGATAATATGTATAAATACTACAATAATAACCCACATAATAGGCACATAGATGACTGCACTTTGAGGGCAATATCATTACTGACCAATAGAAACTGGCACGATGTATATGAAGAATTAAGCACACTAGCAAATGAAGAAAGTCTAATGATGGATAGTGTGGTTTTTATAGAAGATTATTTGGACGATAGATATCCAAGAGAATGCCATTACGCAAAAACCATTGGTGAATTTGCAAGCGAATACCCTTATGGAAAGTATGCAGTAACAACAAATGGGCACATAACAGCTATTATTGATGGTGTTATATATGATACTTTTAACCCTGGCGAACGAATTATGAGATGTGCTTGGAAGATACAATAAAGGACACAATTTGGTGTTCTTTTATTTTTATGATATAATTATTCTAGGTGAAATTATGAGAATAGCAGTTGATAAGAACACATATAAAGTAGCAAAGAAAGACGGCAACGAATATATCTATTTGTTTGATAATGAACCATATCAAGATTTATTAAAAACGAAGCTACATTGCTTAAGATATAATAAAAGTGAATATGTAGATATAAATCTTACTGAATTTAATATTGACTGCATAAAGAAAACAACACCTGATGAAAAAGATTGGAACAAGATAGAACATAAAAATTTTAAAATAGGTATTATAGTTCCAAATTATAATTACGAGCACACGATAGAAAAGTGCTTAAAAAGCATTTTAAATCAAGCTTATAAGAATTATGAAATTATTTTTATAGATGATATGTCAACAGACAATTCGGTTAAGATAGCTAAAGAATTATTGAAACCACCACACAAAGTTATAGAATTAAAACAAAAGCGACTAAATGGTGGGGCAAGAAATGAAGCTTATTTACATTTAAGTGATGACGTTGAATATGTTTATTATGTTGATAGTGATGATTGGTTATATGACGAAAACGCATTAGAAAAAATT
>JAGCBE010000491.1 GCA_017652345.1 Methanobrevibacter sp. | reverse complement strand
TCCAATGTGTATGAGAATTATTAAAGGTTTTGGTATTAAACGAATCCATTATACTGTTGCGGGTGGTGAATGGAAGGAAGAAATTTTGGAATAAAGGAGTAATAATGAAAAAAACAATTTTATCAATTATTTTGTTTACAACATTATGTTTTTCACAAAATTGTGAATTAATGAATGATGAAATAAAAGAAGACATACAAAAGGACCACTGGAATAATAATCATTTATCTATATTGATTAAATATGGTCTTGTTTGTGAAGATGGTATATTTTATAGATATAGACGCGAGTATGATTATGATGAAGGTTGTGTTGCTGAATATAAGAATAAAAGATTTGTAATTGGAGAATATGCAAAAAAGAACACATTAACTATTGCTTCATTTGATGAGTTTGGTATACCTGATTCTTTTGTTACATTAAACACAAAAAGAACTTGTTCAGATTTGTATAAACAATTTAAACAAGATATGAAATAGGAAATTGAAGTTGATTACTAAAGATACATTTGATTGTCAAATTGAAGATGAAGCTATTGATTATTTCAATAAATCTCCATTATCTAATTCTAATCCAGAGTATATTTTCAAAGATGAAGTTTATGAAATGTTAATGGATGAAGATGGTATAGCTAAATTTCTTAATTACGATTTAAACAATGGTGCACTTGTTCGTTCAGGATATTATTTGATTTTTGTCAATTCAGATGTTAAAAAGATTACATTTGACGATATGAAACAGATTGTTGATGCATTTGAGAAATATGTTGAATTTTATGGTAAAGCCGACAAACTTCTAAAAATGAATGAAAGGAAAAAAGAACTTTCAAAGGACTTTGTATGATATACATTTGGTATTCAATTCAAAAAGGAATGTATGCAGCCCAATATGAGGGTGACAAGTATGAAATTGTTGAAGTCAGTCAAGAATTAATTGGAAAAGATGAATGTAAATTTAAAATAAAATTTAGAACAGATGTTGGTGGTATTCATGACTTAAATATTGATATTGAAGATGTTGAAAGTGAGATTTGTTCTCTCCAATTTTTTATTATAAGTTCAAATGAAAGTACATTTAGAACTTCCTTAGAACATCATAAAGGTAAAAATACATTTGAAGATTTTAAAAACTGGGTTTCAGAGGGTATTACTAATATTAGAGGAATATTAGCCAAAAAACTTGAAATTGAAACTAAAAAAGATGAACTTAACAAGGATTTTACCTAATGGAAGAAACAGAAACAAAACGAAAATTTTTAGAAATTGTTAAAGAATTTGGATTGCAACATAAATCTGTAAATTCGTATGAATATACATTACCAAATGCAAAACCAACTGACTTTTTGATTTTTTATAATGAAGATAAAGATATAATCTATTGTGCAAAAAAACTCCGAAGTGATTATAAAGATTATATTAATAATTATTGTGACTGGACTTTTGGTTTTACCGGAATTGATTATTATAAAACAAATAGAGCAAGACAACGAGTAATCAAAATTTTGAAACAATATAAACAACATTTAAATAAAATTAAAAAACTAGAAATGGAAAAGGATTTCGCATGACAGACCTTGACAGAGCATACAACTATATCTTGGATGAAGTCAATAAAGACACTTCTTTGAGAGTCTTTAAGAACTTTCAGTTTGATGGTGTAGATATAAACACCAATTCAGGTGCAAATGCACCGATTTTCGGATTTATATTGTATAAGATGAAGGATTCCATCTGTTTCTCTATCAGAGAAAATATACATTTGACAGAAATAAATAAGTTTGAAAATATGCCAACTTATAAGTTCAATATCGTTGATTATTTTGATGAAAAGGAAGATGGACCTGTTCTAAAGAATGCATTGAATAAAATCAAAGCAATTGTTAGTGGATTGAATACAAGTGCTATCAAATCAATTACAGCACTTGAAGAAAAATTCTTAATCCAATACGATGCTGAAGACAGTAAAGACTGGATATGAAAATATATTTTATAAATGATTTACATTGGGACTTTTGGAGAAAACAAAAATATTCATTAGAAAAGTTTTTTGACGAATTCTTTTTGCCTGCTGATATTTGCTGTATAGCTGGTGATATTGGAAACGATTATGAACATTCTATTGAATTGATGAAGTATCTAAAGAGCCGATACTTGAAGGTTGTTTATGTAATGGGCAACCACGATTTAGGTATATTCAAGAAAGACAAATATAAGTTCTTCTTACCAAAAACCATTAATAAGAAATTGGCATTTAAGAAACACTGTGCCAATCAACTTGATGGAACAGTTGATAAAGTTTATGGTATTACATTTGGTGGAACTTGTGGAAGTTGTGATTGGAGTTGGACTTTCAAGAACCACGAAACATCTGATGATGAATTTTTCAATATTTGGCAGAATTGGTTTGATTGTAAGTGGTGGAGAATTGACTGTACTTCACCATGGGTTATAATGGATAATGAAATGGATAAAATGCTTAAAGTCTGTGAACAAAAACCAGACATTTTTGTTACTCATTTTCATCCATTGTCATGTCCTATCCCAGATTCATATATGAAAGACAAATCAACTGGATTGTTTGTTTTTGACGATTCAAAACTAGATTTGAAACCAGGTACAATTTATCATTATGGACACACTCACAATAAGAATAAGTTTGAAAAGAATGGAATATTGTATTTGAATAATTGTGTAGGATATCCTGGTGATTTGATTAATGAATTTGGTAATTTTAATAAAGAAGATTTCTTAATTGAAGTTGAAGGTAAAATATGAACTTGCCACAGTATTTAGAACTTGTTCGCAAATATGGTCTTGAGATTGACCATGTATTTGAAACTGCATATTATTGTAAATATCCTATATGTGGTTGGAGACAATTTAAACAAAAAGGCAAATGGCCTGCACAAAGTCTTATTACATTTGGTAGTTGGAGTCCGGAAGCTGGGTTTGATATGTATGTAGGTAATTTTGATGGTTCATATGCAGTTAATACAAAACAAGGTGCAAAATTAATAGAAGCTAAAATAAAACAAGCAAAACAATTTATTATTGACCAAAGAAAAGAATCCATCAACGAAGATTTTCATAAATAAAACTATGAATGTTGAACAATTATATAGTGATATGATGGAATACAATGTGAGTCCGTCTGTATTTGAATTTGATGAAAAACCAGCAAATACTCATATAGATATGACTCCACAATATCAAGACAATTCTTTATCTGGTAAATTAATGCGACAACTTGGATTCCAAACACCTTATAAGTCACAAGAAGAACTTCAAAAGGAAGCTGAACTAGAACAACAAAGACAAGAAGAAGAACTAGAAAGACAAAGACAAGCTTGGTGTAACGAATTTAAGAATAATCCAATAGTATTGAACTTGAATTGTGTATGGGGTGATATGAATAAACAACAACTCCAAGCAATCAAGAAAATATTGGATAAAGATGAAGATTGTACTTATATCTATGCTGGTTCTAAAGATAGAACAGAGCATTTGAGTATTGATGATGTCTGCGCCCATGTAGTTAAATCCAAAATCAAAGGAAATAACTTAGAATGTAAAATTCAGTTTGATTATAGTCCTGCCGGTATGGCACTCTACAATAATTATAGAAATGGATTTTTGCCAAAATTGAATTTAAATACTATATTATCATATAACAAACAAGACCCTACGAAACAAGATATGCGATTTAACTGCTTGGAATTTATTTAATGCTTACAAAGACTCAAAAAGTATATGCAATCCTTAGACGATTGGCTGATGAACTGGATTTGGTGTATTTTAAAAAAGGTCATAGAGATGGATATAATGGTGAATTAGAGCCAATGGTAATATATACACCCAATAAAGCTCATTTACAAGCTACATTGGATAGAGGAGATTCAATAATTAGACATGTGTATTATGTTCCAATGTTTATGTGGATTTATAGAGATGGAGCTATGGTTAGAATAGTTACTAAAGATAGGTATGATAAAGAAATGGCTCAATCATTTTCTTTAAATCAATATGACCAGTTGTATAAAACTATTCATGATTTTAAAATAAAATATAAATTGAAATCAATAAATGACAGACTAAAAGAACTTAACAAGGATTTTGAATGAATTATCAAGACTTTTATGACAAAATGGGAGAATTTGCTGACCTGATGTGTTTGGGCATTAGGAACACAAAAAAAGATGTGTTTGTCTATGTTAACTTGTTCCCTTTGAACATTGAACTGGGGAAGTTTCCAGGACGTCCGGAAGATTGTAAGCGCCTTTGGGAATTTGTTAGTGTTCGTTTCACTCATACGAATTTCCACGAAATCGGCTATATGGATAGAAACCTGGATTGGCATTTTAAGGAATTTAATGACAATGTAATTCCTGAACGAATACTTGACGAGATTAAGAACAATTACGCAGAGGTTCTAATTGCTATTAAGTCAATTACATTACAAAATAAACTTAAAAGTATAAACAAGGATTTTGAATGACAGAAACTGAAATTAAAGATGTATGTAAAAGACTTGGTGTAAAGTATGATAATGGATTTTTCAATTACCACAATTTGATTTTTGGTGATACTGAAATCATAAATGGTAAAATAATATGCACCATAATGGGTAATTGTGATATAGATACTCCACAGGAACTTGAAGAAGAACTTAACTGTACTATTAAACGATTTAAAGAATTTATGATACAAAGAACTAAAGAAAAAATTAATGAAGACTTTAAGGAGGAATAATGACTATTAAGGAACTTGAACAATTTTGCCATGAACTTGGGTTTTGCGGTGTTGTCGGTGATTGTGTGAAAGATGCATTATATGCTGACTTAGGTAAGGAAAAATTTGGTGGACCTACTCTAATATATTGTCCACCAGAACACAGATATGTTTATATCACACCAAGATTGAAAATAGGTAAAACAAGTGATAAGGATTATATACCCAATCCTTGGGTAAGAAAGAAAATCTATTATTATGAAAGTGTTAAACTTGAACGAGGTGAATCAGGTGATATGACTAAAAATTATACAAGATATAAATTGTCCGATACAGATGCAGTAAAAAATGCATTGATAGAATTGAAAAGAAAATGGAAAGAAGAAATGAACAAATTGAAGGTTAAAGAAATTAGTAAGGATTTTGTATGATTCATTTGGTATGCTTGACGAAACCATATAATGAACTTGATTTTAAGATTTGGTATAAATGGCATAAACTTATTGGTATTGATAAAATTCATGTCTTTCACAATGATAGTGACTTGAGAATTGATAGATTGATTAATCCACCAGACTGTTATCAGTATATCAATGGATGGCCTAATCAATGGCAATTGTACAATGATATTCTAAACGAAAACAAGTTAGGGTTGAAAAACGAAGACATTGTAATTTTGATTGACGATGATGAGTTTCTTTGGTTTGACCAGAAAGAATCTTTAGATGCTATTTTAATGAAACAGTTCAGAATGCTGGATTGTGTATTGTTGCCACAGATTCTAATGAGTACGAAAGAATTATCTGAACAAAGAAGTACAAACTTAATAGAACATTCCATATACAGAAGAAATGATTTATCCAACCAAGGTAAATGCATTTTACTCTACAATGAACGAAATGAATACGATTTCACCAAAGAAGAACAGAATGAAAGAGGTCATGTACCTTTTATCAATGGAATGAGATATTCTGATGTAGTTGGTAGTGATTGTAGCAAAACCACATATGGCTTGGTCAGTTACAATGCTCCCTTGCGTTTATATCATTACCATATCAAATCATTGGATGATTGGAAACACAAACTAGAGCGTGGCAGTGCTGCTAATAGCTCCCAAATATACGATAGTGACATTACCAAGAATAAATGGTTTGGTGGTTATGAAGTAATAGATTTAACAATGATTAATACAGCAAAAAAGATAGGGCTAATATGAATAAACAACAAATGTTCAAAATTATGCTAAAGATAGCAAAGAAATATAACTTGACTGTAAAATGCCATGTTACAGACGAAATTAGATATAATTCCAATGGAGAATATCTTATCAAATATAAATCTTATAGGTTATTTGATGATAACATAGTAAAAGACGAAACTTCTATACAAAGCGTTATGCTAATGTTTGATGTTAATGGGTCAGTAGCAAATGACTATTTCCAACTTGTTAATGGTTATCAAACAAAATATAGTAGATATTCTGATGAAGATGAAAGCATTAGAACATCTGATGAAGAATTGATTTGCAAACATATTGAAAAATATCGTGCAGGTTATCAAAAGGCTAAACAGGAATTTGAATTAAAAGTAAAACAAGACGAAATTGCTTTTAAAAAGAAACAAATTGAAAACTTGTTTAAACCACATGATACTCCACCAAAAGAACTTAATGATTCAAACGATTTCTTTGACCGATTGAATGAAGGTTGGTAAACAAAATTTTACATAAAAATAAGTTTATGCTATTGACACTGTCAATAGCATTTTCTATATTTAAACTTAGAAACAACAAACTAATGAGGTAACAATATGGCACAAATCATTCGTATGGGAACTAAAACTACCAAGAGAGCAATCCTTTTCAAGTGTTCTTGTGGTTGTGAATTTAAGGAAGATTATGATAAATGCAGTCACTACTTTGAAAAGAAAACGGTGAGTGTTAGTCCGCGTGATGAAATTGATGAATGTTTCCAGCGATTTGGTAAAATTCCTACATCGGTTGAAGTAGATGATACAGATAAGCAAATGCATAAAGCAATTTGTCCTTGCTGTGGTGCTGCTGTTGTTGTAACTCATGACCACTATATTGAACAATGCCATTATGAATTTGAAGACGAAAAGAAGGCTAATCCCGACACTTATGAAGTAAACAAAATTAAGAGTGGAATCTTGAATAGGATTGACTTTGAAGGTAGAGATACAAAAAGATTGGATTCGTTTATTACGAATGCTGCAGGACATTCGGGTGAAAATGATTTTCGTGAATTAATGCGTAAGCACCAAATTACTGTTGAAAGTCTTATTGGTCGCCCTTACAAATATGATATTAGCTTGGACTATTCTAAACCTGATTACTTGCGTATGGGTGTTGAAATCTATGAACTTATTTACCCAACCACATTCCCTCGTAGTGAAGAATATTTGAGGAACAGAAATATTTTTGTTCGTGATTTTATTTCATATAGTAACAATCCTAAAGAATTTGGTTGCTGTATTTTCTGGCCTTACAAAGATGTTGTAAATGGTGAAATTAAGCCTACTGAAAGAACTAAGCAACTTTGGAATGAATTTAGTGATTTTTTGAAGAATGAATATTCCGAAAATGAAAGAGAATTACTTGGTAAGTTCCTTTGTGTGAACAATGCTATTTCTACTTTGGTAGATGAACACCACCTTAATTTTAAGGGTGTACTTGAATATATTCAGTTCAATAGTCACGATGATTCTTTCAGTGACCGTAAGGATTCTATGTATTACAAGGTAATGACCAATGATGAAAAGGTGATGAAGCGAGAAAATGAAAAACAACAGATTGAAAAGTATGTTGATTTGACCAAGAAGATGAAGGAACTTGACCCGGAACGTGATGCCCTTATTGAAAAAGAAGAAAAATTAAATGCATTTTTGTGGGCAGATGCTCTTGACAAAGAAACTACTATCATTCGCCAACTTGATTTTGAAGATGAAATGGAAGAGAGATGTTTTTGGAATGAACAATTGTTCAAGGTAATTTGGGTAAAAACCAATAATATGTTTGGCGAAAGAGCTGAACAGGTAATGTTCACTGATTATCAAAAGGTTATGAAAATCCGATTTGATGAAGTCAAGACAAAGAAATATCTTTCTACAAAAGAAGCATATTATAAAATGTACAATGATGCTAAGAATGAACTCAAGGAAGTAAGGGCAAAACTTGAAGAAATCAACAAAATTTATGACCCTCTTTGGTTTGCGAAAAGAAAGCTGATTGGTGAAATGGAATATTGTGTTAGACTTCAAGCTGAAGAAAATTGTAAATAATAATTTACAAAAATAATAAGTTTATCTATTGACAGGATAAACTTATTTTTATATATTTACTATGTAACAACGAAAAATTCAACTACGAGGTAACACATGAACAACGAAATTCTTTCTACTTGCTACACTAAGACTGTTGAAGCCTATATGGGTAGCATTGGTTATGAAGGTTCCAATTCTAATTGCTACAGTGGTGATGCAATTAAGAAGATTCGTGAAATTTCTAAAGCATGCAAGATTAAGGGTGTTACTTTCTCCCGACATTCTTATTCCGGTGGTTCTTCCATTTCTATCAAGGTGAAATTGCTTCCTGGTGATGTTCGTGAATATAGCGAAATTGCCAATCAGGTTGAACGCACTGATTTCTTAAATGTTGGTATTCGTACTTGGTTTAGTGACCCGAGCATTGACCACCCCAATTGTAATTATCTTGCTGACAAATTCTGGAATGAATTGCCGGAACGGAAGAAGGAATTGCTTCACCATTGGGGACTCAATTGGTACAATGCGACTATAAATGGTAATGGTTCCTCCATTATGCATTATTGGCAACTTGAACAGAAGAACAATCCTTGTTTCACCGAACAGTTCTATGACCGTTGGAATGCTCTCGGTAAAATCGTTAGTTCCTTCAATTATGACCACTCCAATTCTATGGTTGATTACTTTGATGTGAACTTCTATGAACATTGGTACATTATCAACAATTTGTAAGGAGGTTAAACAATGGAAACTTTAGCAATTATTATTGGTTGGTTTGGTATTGGTTGTATGGCATTGTTTGCCTTATTGATACCTATTTTTATTGGCTGTATCTATTTTGACCATCATTACATTTCGTTTAAGAGCTTGTTTAGAAAATCTCGCAAATGGCACCGGTATTCAATTGCACAAACATCTCGTATGTTCGGTTTCTTTAGCTGGGAAGAAAATTACACTTTCAAATATAAACCACTTGCTGAAAATGCTGAACATGCAATGAAACGATACTTTAGATGGTATCAAAAACATTATAAAGAACGAGCCAAGGGTTCACTCGCTAGTCTTCGTGAGACTACTTATGATTGGGCAACTTATTTGGTAACAGATTTAACAACTGGTGACAAAACATATTTCCATTAAAGGATAAAACTATGAACAAGAATGATTTGATTCCTCCTGTGTCAATTATAATTTTGGCAATGATGCTTTTTGGAGCATTTTTCACATTCATCAATCACCAAGGTGAACGGGTGACTTGGTCTGGTATTGATTTACTTCGTACACAAAATAGTAACATTGAAAGGTTGATTAAAGAAAATGTTAAGCCAGACACTGTTATTATTCACGATACAATCTATTTACCTATGAAGGAAATCAACAATGTACAGAATTGAAATTAAAAATAAAGCCGAAGTTTTTTGTAAATTAATCAATTTCATGCGTCTTGGATATAAGATGAGTAATCTTATTAAGAATCCTGCTGTAGATTTACAGAAAAAAGAAGTTGTAGATTTTTTCAATTATATCAAATCACTTGATGCAGAAAGTGATGAAGCTGCATTATTATACATGGGTTGCATTGAATATAGTAGAGAAAAATTTAATAATTCTATTATTATTAATGATAATGTGTACTTACACATGAATGAAGTTTTTAAAGACGAATTTCTTAACCAATATTTGAAAGACAGAAAAAAATTTTCTTGGGTAGGTATTACAACAAAGTTTTTTGACATGTCTTTAACATATGTTTCAATAGTTAGATCTGCGGCATCTGAATATTACCAGTGGGATAAAAGTCTAACTTATGAAATCTTTCATGACGATAAGCTTGAACTTGTTCATCTGACTCAATTGAAGGATATTGCTATAATTGATGAATTGGTTAATAGTGATGAAGACCCTATATTGTGGCTGAAAAAGAATAAAATTGAATATCAAAAAAATTTAATACAGAAGGACTTCAATGAATAAACAGTTTAAGAAAAGAATGATTAAAGAAGTTTCTAAATATTGGAAACTTGCTTGGAATGAGACTGGATTCCATAAGTATACCAGCCTTCTAAGATATGGTTGGTCTAAAAATGATTGTTGCTATGAATCACCAGATACTCTTGGTGATTATAGAACCTTTTTTCTTTCTAAAGACTACAATCCAAATACCAGAAATGATAGATTTGCTTTTGGGTTTGAATATGATGATAATTCTGATACTTTCTATTTGGTTTACATTAGAAAGCATTTGCTGAACCTTTGGTCTAGAGATAATGCTACTGAAGAATTTTATATTAAAAATGTAGATTTCAATTATCTTGAATGGACTAAACATAAAGACCCAAATGTATTCTATGATTTGGTATTTCCTGGTTGGGGTGAAAAAGTTAAAAAAACTAAGTTACATATCTGTTTGGATTTGTGTGCTTATATCAATAAAATGATGGATGTGTTTAAAAAGAAATATGAAATTGATTCTGATTTCTAATTGTGAACATTATTTAACAAGATATACAATAAAAACAGTTGACAATTAACAAATTATTTTCTATATTGAACTTAGAAACAATAACAACTAAAACAAAGGAGATAACAACATGAATAAAGATAAAATTACAATCGTCCTTATCATTGCCATCATTCTGTGTGCCTTCATTGGTGGTCTAACATTTGGCTATAAGCTGAAGGACAATGGTGCTGACCTTGTTGAAGCAATCGCAAAGAACTATGAACTTGCGTCCCGACTTGAAGGTCAGGAAATTGTAAATGATTATTGTTTCAAGGAACTCACTGATGAAATTATGATGAATCGTAGATTTAGTGGTCTTGACACAAATGGTCTTTCTTGTTCAGTAGTAATTGAACATCTTAATAATAAGTATAAGGCTGAAATTAGTAGCAATGAACTTCAGTTGAAATTCATTGAACGAAATTATAAGTTGATGGAAGACTATATTTCAGAATACTATCATCGTACAAATGATTCTACAGCATTGAAACTTTGGCGTAAGTTGAATGAATATTAATAAGGAGTAATAAACCAAGAGGAAAAAATGAATAAGAAACCATACATTAAACCTGAAATGGAAATCGTAAATTTCAATGAACAGACTGCACTTCTATCTGCATCTTGTGAAAGCAATGATTATTGGAAGTGACCGGAGCCTGAAGAAGGTTGCGATAATCCATATTGGTGTGATAAGTAAATATAAATTTACAAAGTTTAACAAAATACTCATTGACAAAATGGGTATTTTTTTCTATATTATACTTAGAATTTAACAACGAGGTACAAAATGGACGAACAAGTATTCGCAGATATGTTTGAACGATATGCAAAGACCCCGCGTGGTATTGCATTTTTGAATAACTTTCTAGCAACTGCTATGACTCATTGTACCATTGACCACGATGATTCAAATGAATGTTTTGGTACTGTTCATACTGTTGAATTTAGTGGTTTTACCACTGAATGTATGGTTGAGGAATTAAATGAAAAAGGCTAAAGAAAACGAAAGAATGCGAAATGAACGAATTGCAGGTTCAGACAATGGTCGCACACTTCGCACTCGTGTAGTGAAGGATAAAAAGAAATATACTCGCAAAAAGAAACATAAAAAGGATGAAGAATGATTATTAAAGGTTTAAAATTTGTTCAAACTTGTTTTGCTTGTCCTGAGCAATATGATGTTTTTGATTCAAAGCAAACTAAGGTTGGATATGTTCGTCTTCGTTGGGGTAATTTGACTGCTGAATGTCCTGATTGTGGTGGAGAATATGTTTATGAACATAGTTTTGAAGATTCATTAAAAGGGTGTTTTTCCGATTCTGATGAACGAAAAAAATATTTGGAATTGATTGCTGACTGTATTCTAATATCAAAAAGGAGTTAAATATGACTGAGTTATTTTATGTCTATTTACCTAAAGAAATAGAAAAAAAGGTTGGTAACCGAACAGTTAAGAAACTGGATAAAACGATGGTTGGTGTCTTCCATTCGGATGTCAATGCTCGTATTTTTATCGCACAACAAAAGGCTAAAGGTTTGACTGGCTATATCATTGAACCATCTGACAAAAAGGAGAATAAAAATGCCTAAATACGATTTTGCACATCCTACATTCAAGCATGGTTTCGTAGAATTTCCTGTAAAGAAGGAATCATTGTTTGACTATTTCTGTCAGCAAGCACCTCGTTATAGAGTCAATGTAATCAAATCTCAAATGGTTGTGTCTGCAAAGAATTATATGGCAAAGATTTTCAACCGTATGTCATACATTGAACTTCGCAAAGATGGTAAGCCGACATTTCTCCACACCAAAAACGATGTTTTGAATTTCTTTGAAGAATTGAAAAAGTAATGAACGAAAAACATTTTATAAAGATGGCTCGGCGTAGTCCATTCAAATTTTATGAACAAGTAGGTCATATTAATGCACGAGCTATTGAAGATGAAAATGGCAATAGAATAACCGATGCAAATGGAAATTTCATTTATTCTGCACCGAGTACATATCATTCTTTTAGAGCAACAATTGCTGCCGATTGTTGGATTGCACCTAAAAAATCATATTATTGTGTACCAACTGAAAATGATAAAAAAGAAGTTGTTTATGTGACATTTTTAAGAGGTGAAGATACAAAAATTATTCAAAAAATCATGTTTTGGACTGATATATCTGTCTATCTTGTTAAAGAAATTTCACAAAAACAATTCAAACACATCTGTGAAAAAGGATTTACTATCACAACAAAACAAATTAGAGAATTTGAAAATGAACAACGAATCATAAACAAAAAACTTATGGTTGAAGAACGAATGAAAAAACTTATGGGAGATTTTGAAAATGAGTAAAAAGTATGTAATTGAAGACCGTTATATTCCAGCACACGAATTGTCTTTGAAAATGTTGAAGAAATATCCGGTGTTGAAAGCTTATTACGATGGTGGTGTGATGCTATTAGAATCTATTGGTAAAGGAAGAGGTTGGACTCCTGAAGACTTTATTATTGGTTTGTGGATTGAAGCAAAAGATGTACCTTGGGGTGTTGGTGTGGGTGGTTTGAAAGTATATGAGGCATCTTGTGTATTTGGAAGTGCAGTACCTCGTGGTGAAGTTTATCTATGGCATAACCAAGTTAGATTTAAACTTACCAATGAAAATGAGAGAGAATCTTCAGACAATATGGAATTGGAAGAAAAACGAATTGATGAATTTATGGCATTGATTGAAAAAGGTAAACAACTCAAAAAGCAAGCAATGTCAAAAATTAAAGTAAAAGAACTTAAAGAAGATTTTAAATGATTTGTTTGAATTTTGATATATATAAGGATTTATGCCAAAAACATCAGCTAAAACCAATAGCACCAGATATGATTCAATGGGGTATTGATTCTGAAGATGGCATGATACCACTCACATCATTCAGTCCTTCTTATGGAGTCAAAATAAATATTCCAGATGAATATGGTAGATATTGGTGGGAATGTTGGTATATTTCCTATGCAGAGGTTGAAGAAAGATTTAATAAACTATTTAAAGAACTTAAACTATTAAAAATGAAAAAGAAACTGGTAGACATTCAACAGGATTTTGTATAGAGGATATTATGGATATTCAAGGAAAATATAATACAGCGAAAAAGAATTAAATAATAGAAGATATACAAAAGGATTTTTTTATAAAAATACTCTTAATATATAGTTTATATGTCAGCTTCATACAAATTAAATAGACATTGTCCTAAATGTGGTTGTAGAATATCGGATAAAAATAAATCCGGTTATTGTAATTTACATAGAGATAGAACAGGGATTAATAATTCGTTTTATGGGAAACACCATTCAAAAGAATCACTGGATAAAATCAAAAATACTTGTAAAATTCGCACTGAAGAACTTTGGAAAAATAATGATTATAGACAACATGTAATTACTAATATTACTGGCAAAACTCGTTCAAATGAATTTAAAGAGAAACAGCGACAAAATGCTATTATACAGTATCAAGATGTAAAACAAAAAGAAATTCGTTCAGAACAAATGAAAGAAAAATGGAAAGAAGGTAAGATACAATACAGTAATCACTATTCTCCAAATTTTTCAAAAGAACAAATTTCATTTGAACAAGATTTAATGGAAGCATTAGGTGATAATGCTAAAAATTTAAAATCAAAAGTTACATTATCATATAAAGATACTTGGATATTTCCTGATTTAAAATATAATAATTTTATTATAGAATATAATGGCGATTTTTGGCATGCTAATCCAAAGAAATATAAACCGGATGATGTTATTCACCATAATATAACTGCAAGCGAAATTTGGGAACATGATAAATTAAGAAAAGAAAAACTAACTGAATTAGGATATGAAATTATTGAAGTTTGGTCAGGTGATTATAAAGAAAATAAAAATAAAATACTAAACGAAATTTTGGAGAAACTAATATGATAGAAGTTAAAGGAAAATATAATACTGCTCAAGTATTTACAGAAAATTTGGATTCAGATTCGTATGCCCAAATTTTATCAATGATGAACCAATGTTGGGCTAAAAATTCAAAAATAAGAATTATGCCTGATGTACATGTTGGTAAAACTTGTTCAATAGGTACTACAATGACTATTACTGATAAAATTGTACCAAATTTAGTTTCAATTGATATTGGTTGTGGTATGTTAGTAGCAAAAATTAAAGCCAAATACATTGAATTTGGAAAATTAGATAAATTAATAAAAGACCGAATACCATCTGGTAAAGAAAAAAGAACACAAATGAATCGTCACAGTTATGCTAAAAATGTTCCTATTGAAGATTTAATAGCAAATGTAAAACGAGAAGAATTAAATTCAATTTGTTCTTTAGGGTCAGGTAATCACTTCATTGAAGTAGATAAGGACGATGAAGGAAATTTCTATGTTGTAATCCATAGTGGTTCTCGTCATCTCGGTGTTGCTGTTTGTGAATACTGGCAGAACATAGCAATTAAAGAATGTGAACAAAAGACACAAGAACGCGGTGCCATTGTTGCTAAATATCGTGAACAAGGTAAGACCGACAAAGAAATTGACGAATTGATGAAGGACTATGACCATTTCTCAGTTCCAAAAATTCTTTCTTATTTGAGTGGCGAAAGTTTCAATAACTATCTTCACGATATGGCTATTGTTCAAGAATTTGCTAATCAAAATCGTCAGGCTATGTTGGATGTAATTGTTAAAGGTATGGGATGGAAAGTTCAAGAACAGTTCACTACCATTCACAATTACATTGACATTAAGAATATGATTTTGAGAAAGGGAAGTATCTCGGCACAAGAAGGGGAGAGAGTTATTATCCCAATGAATATGCGTGATGGTTCGTTAATTTGTATTGGAAAGGGAAATCCTGATTGGAATTATAGTGCTCCACATGGAGCAGGTAGAATTATGAGTAGAGCAGACGCAAAGAATAGCATTTCTATGAAAGATTATAAAGATGCTATGAAGGGCATTTACACTACTTGTGTTTCCAGTGCTACAGTAGACGAGTCACCAATGGCATATAAACCAATGGAAGAAATTATTGAGAATATTAAGGACACCGTAGAAATTGAAAAGATTATCAAACCAGTTTATAATTTCAAGGCTTCGTTTGATTAATGTAAACAAAAATTTACAAAAAATTATCAAAAAACTATTGACAGATGGCAAATAAGTTTATATATTATACATGTAAACAACAAAAACTATAACAACGAGGTAACATTATGAAAAAACTTCTTATCATTCTCGCCACTATGATTCTGGTTGGTTGTGCTGAAAATGGTGTGTCTGCTGTTAGCACCAATGGTTGCCACGAAGAAACTGTTCATTACAATGAAGTTTGTGATTGGACAAATTCTAAGTATGATGCTAATGCTTGCTATCAGGTTGAAACTGCTATGCAGCTTAAAGGCGAAACTTCTATCACTATTGAAGTTTGCGAATAATTAAAATGAACTTACCTTCTTTACAAGAATTTTTAAAGGCTGAGACAATGGGAAGAGTGGCTTCCCATCGTCAAGGTCATTTAATTGGCTTCAAATACACGAATGAAACTGTGTATGCACAGGATTGGGATGATGTGACACTCAATGCTCGTGGAATTGTATTCAACGAATTGACTGGCGAAGTTGTTGCTAGACCATTCAAGAAGTTTTTTAACTATCAAGAATATTTTGATGAAGAAGGCAACCATTCCAGTTTGTATAATATCTTGCCAGTAGAATTTAGACCAAACATTTCAGGTCCAGCTCGTTATTGGGAAAAGTTGGATGGTTCTTTGGGTATTGTATTCTACAATCCATTTACGAAGAAATGGCAAGTAAAGACTGGTGGTTCATTTGAATCTGACCAATCTATTTGGGGTCAAAAGTGGTACGATAAAAATTTATCAAATGTAAATCCAGATTCAAAGAACACTTATCTGTATGAAATCATTTCAAATGAAGACATTCATCCAATTCATTATGACTTTGAAGGTCTAGCAATGTTGTCAATTATTGACAATAAAACTGGTGAAGAATTGTCTTCAGACACAATTCAAATGACTGCAAAGTCATTTGGTGTTCGTTATCCACAGACATACGAATTTAAGAAGTTCGTGGATGCAGTAGCATGGGCGAAGAAGTTGCCAAAGACTCAAGAAGGATTGGTAATTACATTTGACAATGGATTCAAGTGTAAAGCAAAGTCTGATGAATGGTGCGAATT
This sequence comes from Methanobrevibacter sp., assembly GCA_017652345.1. The sequence goes on along the minus strand of JAGCBE010000491.1, from coordinate 36,444 downwards.
GGCAAAAATGTTTGAAGGCATGACCAAATGGAACATTTGGGTTTGTTATGACTGTGAAAAGGATTTCTTCTATGCTCATGTAGACAAGCATAATGGTTACAAGCCAATTGACGATGCAGAATTGTTCATTCCGGAAGAACTTGGAGATATTCGCAAATATGCAGAACATCTTCGCAATGAAGTTCAACGATTGACCGACTATGCAATTGTATTGGCACATCAAGCAAAGGACTTGCATTCTGAACGCAAGTTGCAATATGAATGGGTAATTACAAACCACAAGGAGTTCTTTGCTCCTATAATGAAGGCTTTGGATTACTTGGCAGGAAAATGTAAAATCCACCAAATAAAGCAAATTGTCCATAAACAAATGCAACCAGTTACAGAATAAACAAAATTTGTTAAACCTATTGACAAAAAACCAAAAAATACTAAATTAACCAAAAAACTAGAAAGGAGCTTCAAAATGAATACATTTGAAAAGCGTCAAATCATTGCAGAATACAACTATAAGAATAAGACATATTTCCGATATGACATGAAGACTGATTCTGTCATTGAAGAATTTAATAGCAAGTCTGTACCAATCACATTTGATGAATGGTACAGAATGTATAAATAGATTGTATGGAAAACCATAAGGACTATGTAAAAGCTTTAATTATATCTTTCCTGGTATATCTAATACCAGGTTTTAGTGCTTTGTTATTTGGAGCATATTGGTTTCTAATTTTGGTATTGGGAGCCTTATTTGCGGTGTGGTTTTTCTTTCTTCTACTGGAGAATTTATGATTATAAAATTTAAACAAGTTTACTCTGAACAATTACCAAATTGTATCATTAGTGAACAAATACAAGGTATGGTTTCTGCTGTTGTTTATCAAGAAAAAGTTTTTGAAGCAACAGACCAAGTCAATGAAGATATCATTTTTGATTTGGCAGGAAGACAATATGCATTAACAAAAATTAAGAATGTTCAATTGGTTATGAAAGATACTGATGGAAAAGAAAAACTATTTGAACTTGGTGTGAACGAAATTACCAAAAGATGGGAGATGAATGGTACTTCTTATGCAAATTTGAAGGAACTATATTACGATATTCATCTTTAAAGTTCACATTGAAACAATTATTTGAAGGTAAATAAAAATTTACCTTCTTTTTCTATATTATGATTGAGGTTATTAAATGAATATTGAAATTATTAGCATTACAGAAAATCCTTTACAACATATTGGAACAGTAGCTCGGAACTTGTTGGAATGCTCCAACCGATGACCCTGAGAAAAACATTAATAGAGCCAAGAACTGTATCATTTCAGGCCACGGCAGGGTCATGGAATATGTTGATGTGGAACTTGTCTTAAGTGGCTTATCTGCTAGGTGCTTGCGAGAACTGTACACCCATATTGCTGGTGTATCTCGTCTACAATCTTCAACTAGATATGTTTCCGAAGAAGAAGGTTTTGGTTACTACATTCCTCCCAAAATTGAATCCAATTTAGGAAATAAGACAATGTTCGTTGAAGGAATGGAAAAGATTCAAGAAACATACAACAATCTTCTACACAATGATGCAACAAAGGAAGATGCAGCAAATCTATTACCACTTGGTATGATGTCTAAGATGGTTTGGAAAATCAATCTTCGTTCGTTGGTAAATTTCATGAATCGCCGTCTATGCAGTAGAGCATTGAAAGAAATTCGTGATTTTTCAAATGAACTTAAAAACACATTGGCAAGCAGAAATGACGAATGGAAGTGGATTGCTGATTGTCTGTTCGTTCCAAGTTGCGAGATTTATAAATATAGAAATCCAAAATTGGTATTTTGTCCAGAATCACAGTGTTGTGGTAGACATAAGAAGATTGAAGATTTGAATATTCAATAAATTTGAGGTGATACAATGATTACAAAAAATATAACATGCAGAGAATTAACATTTGAGAGTGCTAAAGAAATCATAGATTATAAAGCACAGCCAAATGACCATTCATATAAACTTATTCCAGAATGTTTGGCAGAAATTAAGAAACTATTGACTGATTATGAAGAATTAAAGCAAATTGTTGAAGAAAAGGAAAAACAAGAAGCTGTATTTGAAACTGCTGACCAAATTCTAGCTGGTCTAGATAAGATGGATGAAGACACTGAAATTTGTCAAAATGCATTGAAGATGAACTCTCTATTGCAGAGTGAACCCTTGAAAACAGATGTAATTGACGATGTTGAAGACGAAGCTGAAGATATATTGACAAGAGAAGCCCCTGAAAAACTTGTCAATAATGTTCCTGAATTTGATTTTGAAGGCGAACTTAAAGCAAAACCTGATGAAATTGAACGATTGAACAATCTAAACAAAGACAATCCAAATTATATGGATATGACTAAATAACAGTTCAACATTCAACAAAATAAATCCTGGCTAGAAATTGACCAGGATTTTTTATTATATTTAATTGTATGGATGAAATAATAAACAAATTAAAAGAAACAAATTCTGAAATAACAGTGAAAAATTGCTATGGTGTTTATGATGCATTTATCCGAATAAAATACGGAGTTGACCCACACGATTTAGCTTGGGTATATTTAAAAGAAAATAAGATTATTCTAATGCACATAAAGAATGACAATTTCGCAACTCTAGATGGATTGATTAACAGAATTAAAGAATTGAAGGGAGTAAATTAATGGACGCTTATAAGCATTGTTTTTACGATAGACAGACTAAGTCTATCTATTTGAGAACTGTATCAGATTTACATTACAAGAAAATTCCTTATGAAAAAGATTACTGGGTTAAAGACCCAACAGGTAAATCTGAATATACTGATTTGTATGGTGTTCCAATGGTTCGTAAGACCAAATATGATAAAGATACTGTAGAACGATTTAAGGTCGCACGGAACACCTGTTGCTGAAAGTGATTTAAAAGAAGAAGTCAAATATTTACATGATGTTTATGATACTGTAACACTAGAAGCTGATTTATCCAAATGGAACATCTGTCTATTTGATATTGAAGTAGCTAGTGATGAATCTGGATTCCCTTATGCAGAAAAAGCTGCAGTACCAATTAACTTAATTACTTGCTATTCCACAAAACACAAACAAACATTTACTTGGGGTCTAGGTGAATATACAGGTAAAGACCCAATTGTAAAAAATTATAGAAGTTTTACTGACGAAACAACATTGTTAACCGATTGGTTGAAATGGTTTGATAAACAATGTTTTGATATTTGGTCAGGTTGGAACTCAAAAACATTTGACGTTCCATACATTGTAAATCGTATTAAGAATGTTCGTGAATCACTTGGTATAGAAAAACCAATTGAAAACAAGTTATCACCTGTTGGTAAAGCACCAATCAAATCAGATGTTACTGATAGAGCAACTGGTTCTAAAATGGGTGAAACTTATGATATTCCAGGTCTACTCCATCATGACTATATGGAATTGTACAAGACATTCGCAAAGCATGACCCACTACCTTCATATTCATTGAACTACATTACACATAAGGAATTGGGTGAAGGTAAGTTGGAATATGAAGGAACTATCAACACAATTTACAAAACAGACTGGAACCGATTCGTTGAATATAATATCCAGGATGTAATGTTGCTTGTTCGTTTGGAAGAAAAACTAAAATTGTTCTCATTGATTATTGAATATGCTTATGATTGTGTTACAACAGTTGATAAAGTATTCAATAAAGTTCCTACTACTGAAGGTTACATTTTAAAATTCATTCACAAGCAGAAGAAGTTAATGAATGATAGACCTTCAAAGCATGTTGACTGGTGGCGTAATGAAGAATGTTATGTTGTAGAAAAGAATGGTGAAAAATATTATCAGAATTGTTATTGGGAAGATGGCAAGTTTACATTTGATGAATTTGCTATTAAAGCAGGATATTGCTATGACTATCCCGGACGATATGATAACTGTATGTCATTTGATATTACCTCGTCATATCCACACCACATTATGCAGTTCAATATTTCACCTGAAGTCAAGGTAATTCACCCAACAAAGGAACAAATTGAAAGTGGTGAAGTAATACTAAGTGATATTAATGAACTTGGTTTCAAACGCACAACTGATGCAATTTTGCCTAACATAGTTAAAATGGTATTTGATGAACGAAAAGAATACAAGCGTCTAATGAAGGAAGCACACAAAGCTGGTAATAAAGACCTTGAAAATCTATACGATGCTAGACAAGCGGTTAAAAAGATTATAATTAATTCAACTTATGGTGTTTGTTTAACACCAACATTCCACTTGTATGATATTGACTGTGCTAGAGCAATTACTCGTTGTGCAAGAGTTACACTTAGAGATTGGCTTACAGGTTCAATTAGTAAGTATTATCCAACGAAATGCTTTATATATGACCTTGAAAAAGAGTTTGGTTCTGTAACTATAACTACGAATGGCACTGAATACAAATTTGGTTACAATGAAAAAATAACCATACAGAGAAATGGTGAAGAAATAAAAATACCGGCAAATCAGTTCAACAAAGAAACCGATTTATTGGGTATAGAAGACTAATAAATACAATACTATATAAATTAAATTTGTGGAAGGGTTTAATTTATACTATTTTGATTTTTATAAGGAGATGTTGTACGGCGCCTTCCACAATAGCTGTACAACATTCTTCTTAAATTTATATAGAGTGGAAGCCATGAAAATAAAATATAAATGTGAACTTTGTAATACCTATTTTCAATTTGCTAAAACATTAGAAAAACATATTGAAACTGAACATATAGAAACAAATAAAATTGATTATTTTAGAAAATACTTATTAAAAGAACCAGATGAAAAATATGGTAAATGTTTAGTTTGTGGAGAACCATTAGAAACAAATGGTAGAAAATTTGCTTTTTTCTATGAAAATGGTTTTAGAAGACATGTTCATAGAAAATGCTCACAACCAACAAAAGAACATTGGATTTTAATGTTTGGTGAAGAAAAAGGATTAAAGAAATGGAATCATTATTGTGAATTACAATCTAAATCAAATACATTTGAATATAAAAAACTAAAGTATGGATGGACTAAAGAAGATTTTGATAACTTTAATAAATCAAGAGCTATAACTCTAGATAATCAAATAGAAAAATATGGTAAAGAAGAAGGAACAAAACGATTTAATGAATACTGTGATAAACAAAGTTATGCTGGTAATAAACTTGAATACTTTATAGAAAAGTATGGTGAAAAAGAAGGTTATATAAAATTTGAAGAAGTAAATGCCAAAAAAGTAATATCTTTGGAAAATATGATTCGTCTATATGGCGAAGAAGAAGGAAAAAATAGATATGAAAATTATATACAACATAACAATGGATTCTTCAGTAAAATAAGCAAAGAACTATTTGATAAAATACAGCAAAAATTCACAAACATAAAATTTAAATATGCTGATAAGGAATTTGGTCTATATGATAATGTTGAAAAGAAGTATAATAAGTATGACTTTACTGATACCGAACATAAAATAATAATTGAATATAATGGTGAAAGATTCCATGCCAAATCACCAGATGATAAAGATTTCTGTAATCCTTACTGTCCAGATTTAACTGCAGCGGAACAATGGAGGTTAGATGAAAATAAAAAATTGTGTGCGGAACGCAATGGTTATAAAATTTTCTATATTTGGAATAATGATTATTTAACTGATAAAGATAATGTTGTAGAAAAATGTGTTAATATAATAAAGGAAAATTGTAATTTATGAAATTTGTAAAATGTAATGAAACAAAATTAAATGTTTTTAAATTTAAAAATGAAACACCTTTAATACCACAAAATAGAGATATATGTACAGTCCATCGGAGATACAGATAGTACGTATCTATGCTTTAATGAAGCCATTGAAAGACTAAAGGAAGAAGGAATACCATTTAATACAGAAGAACAAAAAAGGTTAGTTTATTCAAAAATAGAAAATGTATTTCAGAACTTCTTTAACAAGGTTCTAGAAATTCGTGCTGACAAATCACACACTACTAATAAGATTAAATTCAACCGTGAAAATATCTTTAGCAATATGTTCTGTTTTGCAAAGAAACTTTACATCGGTAGTGTAATTGATGCTGAAGGAGACAAATATCCATTTGACAAGCCAAAACACAAAATCATGGGTGTTCCTATTAAACGAAGTGATTCACCAGATTTCTGTAAGGAAGCTGATGAAAAACTAGCATTTGATATTTGTGCTGGTCAGGGATATGATGCATCCAAGAAATTCGTTGTCAATGCATTTGAAGAATTTAAGAAACAAAAATTAACCGATATCTGTGGTAGAAAATCCATTAAGGAATATACCAAGTATGTACCGGACCCAATTGAAAAATACATTGAACAAGGATTCAATTACCAAAATGCTGGTGGTATTTTCCAGAGTAAAATTTCATTGGCTTACAATTATATGTTGGCTAAATACAAACTTCCATATACACCAATTGTAAATGGTACGAAGTTCAATTATGTGTATGTGAAACCTTTGAATAGAAACAATATTGAAGCCATTGCATTTATTGGAAACTGGCCTGCTGAATTTGATAAAGTATTTGAAATTGACTATGAAAAGATGTTTAGAAAGACATTCATTCCTGTCATTGAAAATATGTTCAAAATCAACAAGTGGATTGGTGAAAAAGAAACAATTGACCTTGAAGAAGATTCTGCATTAGATGGATTCTTTGAATAAAGTTCAATCGTTGATAAAAAATAAAAGCACCTCCAATGGTGCTTTTTAATTTCTATATTGGATATTGTTATGAATAGCTTCCAAACATTTAAATTGGTTGAAAAGAATAGAGAAATATTTGATTTTTTCAAACAGCTGGAAAATACAAATAAAAATATTGAGTTTTCTTTGACTACTCAACATGGTGTACAATTTCATTTGTATAAAGATGATTATGAAGTTGTGAATGGTATTGATACTGGTTGTGATTGTCTTTATGTAACTTTTTATTTACCTTATCAAGTATCTAAAGATGCTTATTCTATTCAAAATAACCAATATATCCGCAAAGGTATATCAGCTAAATCTGTAATATACGGTCCGAAAACTATTGATGATTTGAAAAACGATATTGCAGAATTTATTAAAGGTGAATCTAGAGTTCATGACATGCTAAAAGCTGAAAAAGAAGAATGTGATAAAATATACGAATCAACAAAATATATAAAAGACAAAAATAAACAAACACAAGTTATTCAGAAAATGCTCAATATCAATGCCGAATTTGAAGAAGACCAAAGTGAAAATATAGAGGAAATGCCATGGATGTGAAAATCATTAACAACAGTTCCAGGGAAATCCCCGAAGAATTTATTGAGAGTATCAAGAACGAAGAAGGCTATGAACGCTATCAAAAAATTCTTGAAGAATATAATCTAAAATTTGCTGAAATTGATTTGGATTTCAAAGAAGACAAAACAACATTCATAATCAAAGATTCATATAAGGAGTAAACTTATGGATATTAAAAAAATTGAAGAAGCACACAAACTCGGTGAAACACTTTCTATGTTATTGAACTTCACCTCAGGTGGTAGTTACGATTCTAGAAGTGCTTTATTTTCCAAAAAATACTTATTGACCAAGATTCTTGGATTCACTGAAGAAGAATATCAAGAAATGCAAAATGGTCTTATGGAAGAAATTGCAGAAAGAAAACTTAAGAAAAAGCAAATAGAAGCTAAATTGAGAAAAAAGGAAGCTGAATGCGATTTCGTTGATGAAGAATGTGTTGGTGATGATTATTGTCTTAATGTTTCATCAGACATTGGTGAATGTAGACCAATTCCACTTACTGCTAAAATTGGTTCTGCACCATCATTTCAAACAAGCAATTGGTAATAGAGGTTAAAAATGAGTGAAAAAATTAGATATTCTGCTACAATGACAAAATTCAATGTAAATGTTAAGAAGGACAACATTTACTCCTGTTTCACCCTTCAAGTATTGGAAGATTCTTCTGTCCGTACATTCCCTCGTCAGTTCAACAGAATTGACCTTGGTGTATTTGACAGTGTAGCCAATAACGATGTATTTGATAAGATTAATGTTCCATGTGACGATTACAACTTGAAGTATGTAATGGTTTACGAAGGACTTGAATTTGAAGTCAAGTTGGAAAGCATTAGTGCCAATATTAAGAGAACAAAGTCTGATGTTCCATATACTGTCTACAATCTAAATTTCGTAAAGGAAATTGATAAGGATATTGACCTTAAGTTGGCACAATTCGTTAAATACAAAGAAGAAGATGTTGAAACAGGTAAGAAGACTGTCAAGTATTTCTCTGTTGAAATGGATTCTAAAGAATAATGGATATTCAATTATCTAATAGTTATCAATTAATGGTGGATGGTAAGCAATTACCATTCTCCATTGATTATACGAGAACTATGTTTCTTTATAAAGGAAACAAAATTTTGGTTAAAATAGCCAATGATACTCCACTTGAAACTTTTCAAGACCCGACATATAAAACTTATACATTTGTTGCACAATATCCTGAATATTCAAACATTCTAACTATTGAAGGCTCTTCAAGATATTGTCTTACATCTGAAGCATTTGATGATTTAAGACGAATGCAGGGATTTACATATGATGGATTTTGTGAATTTCACATAAAGTTCAATATGGAAACTGAAGAAGGTAACAAAGCATTTGGATTAGTAAATGAAATTATTAAACAAATGAGAATAGCAGAAAGAAAAATTGAGATTGATAAAGATTTTGTAAAATGAGTACAGAAGATTTGAAATATATTCTTAATAATTATTGGAATGAATTTAATTGGTCATTGTCTGTATTTGAAAATCTATCAGATGGTTTACCAGTTTGTGATATAATCACAGACATGGCTCATATTAATGATAATATAGTGAAAGAATTTTTTAATGAATTAGAACCATTGGATTTTCAAGATAAACCTATTGGTTCGGTTGGATTGTATAGATTTAAAAATGAAGAACTCGGTCGTAATATGGTAAAACTTTCACAAAAAATCTATGATATTGAGACTCGTAAAAATGAGTTAAATAAAGATTTTTAATGTTAAAGTTTGACGGTTATTTTTTCTATATTAACGATATATTTTGTCCTTTTTATGTTACTGACATAAATTGTGCTGAAGATATTGTTTATGGACACTATCTTGGTAAATATGAAATTATTACAGACCCAATATCATATTGTCCTAAAGCACACATGAATATACCAAATGGTTGTGGCATTTTTGAATGTTCAGGTTTTACTGATGTTAGTATAGGATTGATACAAGATATCTCCGTTATGCATGGAATTGATGTGGCAGATGAAATAATAAAAACAGCCGGTTATACTTCATTAAAAATCAATACCATTTCAAAAGAAGGTATGGATTTGTGGAACTTCTTACAAAATAATTTTAGAATTAATTTACCGTTTGATGAAGTTTACTATATGGCTAATAAAATCTATGAAATTAACAAAGATTTCACTTAAACAAAAATCAACTTATATACATACATTACTAAAATATTTCTATATTTTTAGTTGCCAAATGGTGTAGATAGGTATTAGAAAATCCACCAAAGGCTGTAATTGATAAAATAGGAGATGAAATATGGCAAATAAATTGCTCGCAAAAATGAAGAAGGAAAAAGCTTTCCTTGATGTTTTAACAACCGAACACAAAGCTGATGAATGGCTTTCAACAAATTGCATTTCTGTTAATTTGTTGTTAAGTGGAAAAATTCAAGGCCGGAATTAAGAAAGGTTGTATTTCCATGATTTGTGCTGACTCCGGTTGGGGTAAATCAATGATTGGTTATTCTGTTCTAAAATCTGCATATGATAGTGGAATGGATTGTTTTATCATTGATACTGAAAATGCCACAAATTATGATGTTCTAACTTCATTGGGTGTTGATATGAATGAAGTTGGTGTGTTCAAGACAAATAGAATCCCAGAATTGAAGCAAATTCTTGCTAAGTTAGGTAAAGGTTTGACTCGTGAAGAAGCAAGAAATGTTTTCGTACTTTTTGACTCTTGGGGTCCAATTGTTGAAGAACAGGTTATGGAAAAAGCAGAAGAAGCTAGTAGTGCTGTAAATATGTCTAGCTCCAAGTTCAAGAATGAATTAGCTAATGTTCTTCTTGCTTGCAATTTCACAACATTGGTATTGAACCATGTTTATGCTTCTCTACAACAGTATGGTGAAGCATTCGCAATTCCTGGTGGTAAGAGAATTTTCTTTAACTCTGATGCCATTATGCTTGCATCTAGTGCAGCAAAGGATAAGGATAAGGAAGGTAATATTCTCGGTAAGGTCATTACTGCTAGCGTAAAGAAAGGCCGTGCTGCTAAGGAATTTGTCAAGACCAAGTATTTGATACTTCACAATGGTGGTGTATCTCCATACTATGGACTTCTTGATGAAGCAATGGCTTGTGGTGAAGTATACAAACCAAAGCCAGGATATTATTCTCGTACCAATTTTGATGTAGATAAGGAAACTGGTGAAGCTACAAAAATGTGGCGTGAAGAAGAATTATATTGCCCACAATTCTGGGTTGATATTTACAAGACTGAAACCTTCCGTCACTATGTAGAAGCTAAATTCGCATTTGAAGACCAGGAACTTATTACTTCTACTCAGAATGTAATGGATATGATTAATGGTAAGGTAGATGTTCCTGCCGATGAAAATTACGAAGACGAAGAATAATCATTAAATGGGAGTGTGTGCTGTTGGAGGTGTACAGTGCACACTCTCTTTTATTTAAGTTTCACTTAAACAAATTTTAATGAACTTAAATTTTTTATAAAATAATTTTTATTTTTGGTGTAAATATGAAACAGAATGAATTTGAAAGAATAATCATTAAATCATTGTATAGTAATCCAGGTGTTTGTTCTAAAGTTTTGCCCGAATTGAATGAAACTTGGTTTAGTGATATTGACTGTAAATTTATCGCAAAACATATAATTGATTTCAATACGAATTTTAGCCGTATGCCAAATGTGCTAGAATCTCGTAGAATGATTACTGAAGAAACTGAATTAAAAACATTTGAAGATTGCATTTCAATTGAAGATGCAGAAGTAAATACTGATTACATTCTAAAGGAAATTGAAGAATTTGTTAGAAAGAAATTAATGTATAACACTAGCGAAAAGATTGTAAATTTTGTTAAAAATGGCTATACAAATATTCAAGGTTCCTTTGCTGATGAATTGTCAGATGCTGAATCATTCTCGTTTGATACTGAAATTGGTTTTGATTTCTTTGATGACCCTCAAAGATTGTATGAAGATGCTAACACAAAGGAAAAGATTTTCAAGACTGGTATTAAGACATTAGACGATATGCTTATGGGTGGATTCCACGAAAATAGTATGTCATTGTTTATGTCTAGTACCAATGTTGGTAAAACTTTGTTTATGTGTTCTCTCACCACCAATCTCATATTGAATGGTAACAAGGTATTGTACATTTCGTTTGAAGATAGTGAAAATAAGATTGCTACTCGTATTGCTCAAAATATGTTCAATGTTTCACAACAGCAATACAAATTGATGAGTAGAGAAGAATTTGCTAAAGCATTCACTTTGTTCAAGAAAAAATGTGGTGGCAATTCTTTGGTGATTAAAGGTTATCCTGAAGCATCAGTCAATGCAATGCAAATCAAGTCACTTCTAAAGGACTTGGAAGAGAAGAAAAAATTTAGACCAGATATAATATTCATTGATTATATTGGTTGTATGGTGCCTAATGGAAGAATGAACCAGAACTGGAACACTAATACCATTCTACAAAAGGTTGCTCAGGAAGTTCGTGCAATTGGACAAGAATGGGAAATACCTGTGATTTCAGCTGCACAAACAAACCGTGGTGGTTACAATAGTGCTGAAGTTGGTTTGGATGATATTGCTGATTCTTATGCTGTATCTACTAAAGCTGATGCCATTATTGCTGTCACCCAGACACCTGAATTTAAGGAACAAGGAATGTATTCTGTACAATTGTTGAAGACTAGATTTGGAAACAATAAGGGACAGGTTGCAACACTCGGTGTGGATATTGAAAAACAGCGTGTATATGAATTGAATCAGTCAACTGTACAACAATCACAGGTTAGTGTATTTGACAAATCTGCTACGATTAGTTCAAACACATTGTCTGGTAGTAGTGAAACAGACTTGACTAACTTAGATATTGAAATTTAAGGAGAAAGAATTATGGATTTGGAAGCATTGATTAGTAATGAGTACAATGATACTGCGTTAAATAAGAAAAGCTACAAGGAAAAATTCTTTAATCTTTTGGCTAAACAAGGATTTGATTTTTCAGACATTGATGATGCTACTCATTTACCTAAATCATTGTTGCCTGTAATTTCAAATGACACAGACCCATTCAATAAGTTCAACATTTGCTTGTCCGAAATGAACAAAAGCAAAGAAGTGAACATATTGGATGCAATGTGTTTCATAGTCAATGATTATTTGGATGCTCCAGTTGCTTTGAAATGTCTTGACGAAATGAATTTCATTTCATTGAAGAATGAACTTCAAAAACGATTCAAAATCAAGACACAAGAAGAAACACAAGACTTTTCACTTTTAGATTATTTGGGATAGTACAATGGACGAAAAACCGTTAAAGATTACTGAATACAAGAAAGAGAACCATAATGAAAAGCGAACAATTCTATTGATTCCAATTAAAGATGGTTCTAAATGGCAATATGTAAACTTAACCAAAGGTTACATTTGTCAATGTCAGTTCAACACTAGAGAAGAAGCATTACTTGATTTTGTAAAGTATTCACATAAATTTTTCAGAGTAGAATTTGAGGAACTAGATGTATAATAAAGACGGTGTATATAATCTTATTCGTGAATTGCATAAATTTCTTAAGCACCCTACACCCGGTCAGTATAAGAAGTTTATGGAAAACGATTTTGATTATTTCACAACACACTATTACAATAAGACTCCACGATGGGAAGATGGAGCAGTACACTTCATTACCCTGGCTAATGCATTGAATTGTGGTCAGATTACACTATTGGAAGTTGTTGCTGCGACAATTGGAAAATTTGTTGTGGAGTTTAAACCTTTAACAGTTTTTGAATACAATAACATTGACAAGATAAAAAAATTAATTAAATTTTACACAATATTAGAAACAAAAAAACACTTTGAATACATTAAAAAGCTTGAAGAAAACGAGATTGATGTGGAAGACACATTTTTCGAGTTTACCAAAAACAAAATAGATGTATATAAAGTCAATAATCAACAAGAAAATATGTTGTATGATTTAGTTAGAGCTGGTAAGGTTAATTTCTATTGTTTCATTTATGCCTGGATGAAGGGCAAATTTGAAATTGATGAAAGTAAAATTACTGACCCCGACTATAAAAAATTCATTCAATGTATGAGTATTGTCAGACATAATATAACAAAAACATAAACTATCATTTTGGTAACATAAGTAGTTTTGTCTACAATCGGAAGTTCTAGATTAACAAAAAATTGTTGGTATGGAATTTTTGAAAAATAGTTTTTATATTTGTGCTATTGAAATGATGAACAAATTATAGGAGATAAAATAATATGCCAATTAAACGCGATTTAAATTCTTACTTCTCACAGATTCAGTCTGCTCAGAACCGGAACTGGAACTGGTAGCAAGAAATCATACAAGGTAGAAAATGCTTTCACACCTGTCCTCAATGATGGTAAGTATAGTGTGGTAATGCGTTTCCTTCCTTCCCACCCAGACGAAATCAGTCCATTCGTTGAGAACAGAAGTCATATGTTCCAACTCCAGAATGGTACTTGGTTTGGTTGCGATTGTTTGAGTAAGTTTGGCAAACCATGCCCAATCTGCGATTACAACCGTGCTGCTTGGAAGAAGTATGGTAGAGAAGAAGGTAAAAATCATGTACTTGGTAAATACAAGCCAAAGTATATTACCAATGTGCTAATTGTGCGTAACCCAAATGCACCTGAAACCGAAGGCAAGGTATTCCGTTTTGAATTTGGTCCGCTCGTAATGAAACTTATTAGCGAAGCAATGACAGACCACGAAGACCAAGAAGCCGGATTAATCAAGGGATTCAATCCATTTGACTGGAAGACTGGTGCTAACTTTGTGTTTGAAGGAGTCCAAACCGGTAAGTTCACTAAAAACGATGGTTCTCATTTTGGTTCACCAAAGCCAATTAACCGTTGGAATGGTAAGACCTTCGTTGAATTGACCGACGATGAAATTGATGCTGTTGAAGCTCAACTTTACACTTTGGCTGATTGCGAACACAAAGAAGAAGATGTAAGGGATTACCAGGGAATCTTGGACGCTTATCTTAACAAGAATGGTGCTCCATTGTTTGAATCTGGTATGGGTCTTGGTAGCACACCTGCTGCTGCAAAGGCTGCAACCGCTGCTGTTGCCGCTGTGGTTGGTGGTGATGATGACGATGAACCTTCGTTCACACCAAATTCCGAAGCTTCTACTGACGAGGAAGTTACCGACTCCGATGACTTTTTCGCCAAATTGGCTGGCAACTAATTACAGTTTGTAATTAAACAAAAAATTGGGAAGTACTATTGAAAAATGGTACTTCCTTTTTTATATTGTTGTAATAATTAATAGGTTAATAAGAATGAATTATTTTCACAATACTAAACTTCGTATTCTAAATTTTACCCATGTTGATATGGATGGGGCAACCTCTAACATAATCGTAAAAAACTACTTTAAGAATGTGATTACACACATTATCAACTACGAAAGAGAAAATGAAATACTACCAAAAATGATTAAGGAGCGTGATAATTTTGACGCAGTCATTTTTACAGATTTCTGCCCAGTAAATCTAACACAGGTACAAGCCTTTGGTAAACCGGTATTGGTGTTAGACCACCACGAAAGTGCCCTCCAATATAATAATCCTGGTCAGAATGTTTATGTATGCACTAAGTTTTGTGGTGCTAAATTGACTTATGAATATTTTAACCACGATGATTGCTTGAAACACTTGAATGACATTGTGGATATTACAAATGACTACGATTTGTACTTATTGAAAGACCCTCGTAGTAAAGCATACAACAGTCTATTCTGGGAAATGGGATTCAATTGGTTCGTTCAGCGTTTCTTTACAGGTGACATTGAATTAGCCAAAGCTGAAAAACAATTCTTGGTTAGAAAACAAAAACAGTTCAATGAATACTATGCCAAACTTCCAATTCAAGAACTATCCAATAAAGGTGTTGTTTGTGAATCCGAACTTTACATTAGTGATGTAGCAGATGCACTTAGGAAAGATGGTTACGAATGGTGTATCATTTATCGCAATGGTTATTTGTCTGTTAGAAGTTCAGATGATAGCAACATTAACTTAGCCAATGTCACAAAACGATTGGGTAAGGGTGGTGGACACATTCATGCTGTCGGTATTCCACAACAAAAGGAAAATTTGGCAGACTTAATCAAACGAATTGAAAACGAAGTTGATGTAGAATTGAAAAATGTAGCTAGTAAGAATGTAGCAGACGATTTCGTCAAGAAACTACAAACAGCATAAATAGAACAAATGCAAGTACAATTAATTAATAATCAATTTGATTCCGATATGAAATGCAAGGAATTGGATAAAACCGTGCAAAAGAAAATATTGGAATGTGTTACAAAACCCATAGTCATAAACGATAAAGCAAATATTCCACAATGGAAATTTTGCACTGTTAAAGGTTCAAAAAGATGTACCGACAATATGGGTTCAACAAATATATTGATTCTTGATTATGATGACACCAACTATACCTTCAAAGAATTTGAACACCAGTTTCAAGAATATCAATATATCTTACACACAAGTTATTCCTACAATGGAACAAATAGCAAATTCAGAGTTCTATTGTTTCTAGATAAAGAATATGAAATTGATAGAATGTTCTGCAAATTGAATGAACATAATCATTTAAGTCCATATCATTTGTTATTAACTTATTTCCAGCATGTAGACCCTGCTAGTTTTGTTAAAGCACAATTTTTCAAAGTTCCTGCGGTTGCATATGAAAATGCTCCATACTATAAGAATATCCATAGTGGAAAATTGTTCAATCTTTTTGAAAACATTGTTGGATATGAAATGGGATATAGTCGCTGTAAAGACATTGAAAAACAACAACATAAAGAATCTGTTGCTAGAGCTGCAGTAATGAGAACTCAATTCAATGGTGATATGACTAGAGCCATTGAATATGTAAAACGAAAAATGGAAGAAGCTCCACCAGGTATGAGACACAATAGTATATTTGGATTGGCAGCATGGTTCTCAAAAGTTGGTGGTGATTATTTTACATTCTCACAAATCAAACCATCTTGGGCAGACAAAAAATACGATAACCAGATTAAACGACTTCAAAAAGAATGGGATAAGATTGGAAAATGACTTATAAAGAATTTATTGAACTAGAAGTTCCAAATGATTGTCGGAATAAAACTTATTTGAATTTTCATTTTAACGATAAAGATCCTACCGACCTTAGGGTAGTAAACGGTGGTATTGTCTACAATGGATTCTTTTTGATATTTTATGATAAATATGAAATGGTGTATTTTAAGAACTATGAAATTTGTTTAGTTCCTGATGGGCCTTCAATTAATGGTAATTATTATTATTTGAGACCATTAGACAAGGTCAAAATTACATATCTTTATCATACAAAAAAGCAAATGATTAATTTGATAAATGAACTTAAAGAAAAAAGACAATATTGGGAAAAACAAAAAAATTCTAAAGAAAAGATAAGAAAGCTAGAGATGGATTTCAAATGACATTAGATGATTTACTTGAAATAAAAGAATATGCTCGTAATCTTGGGTATATAATTCACGAAGGTGATGAATTGGTTAATGGAGATGATTACCAATTTATAGCTCGTATGCCAAATTGCGGTAACTTAGATATATTGAATTTTCATGATATATCTCACCAGCTTGTGCTTATTATTAAAGATCTAAAAGAAATTGATAGAGCTTATAATACCATCTTTCACATAAATGATGATATGGCGAAATTGTCTCTTAAAGAAATTGATAAAAAATCGTTAATAAAATATTTAGACAATTGCTTTTTATACTACAAAAATGTAATTTTGGAACGAAAGATGCAAAATATAGAAAAGGACTTTGAATGACTTATACTGAACTAAAATCAAGTTTAATTACTCATGGCTGTGTTTATGACAAATCATTCAATAAGCAAGTAATGGGTATTAATTTTGATACTCACACATTTTTAATTGGTACACACTATTTGGCTGTGTATGCTCACAAAGAAAGTATTCAATTTGTTGAAATTGGTTCAAAATATGCCGTAGTCGGAAATGGTAGAGGTTTTGAATGGTTAGAAGAATTTGAAAGTACATTGGTTGATAAATTGATTACATTTGTAAAAAGACTTGAAATGGATGAAAGAAAAGCGGATATTAATGGAGATTTTGTATGACTAAAAAAGAAATGCAAGAAATTGCAGAATATGCTGAAATGTTAGGTTTTATTGTCATACGAAATACTGAACGCTGGAATAAGGAATCTTTTACAATCAATATTCAAACAATTGGACATTATTCATTTGGAATGATATTAGACAATACTTTTGAATACAGTCATAATGAAATAATTGAAATATTGGATGTTGATAAAATTCGTGATTTGATGAATGATGCTTATCATCTGCCGTGTAGACAGTGTGAAATCTCAAATATCAAAAAAGAAAATTTAAAAGATTATTTAAATACTGTTATGAAAGAATATAAAAATACTTTAGCCGATATTAAGAAAAAGACATTTGAAAATGATTTTGAGTAAATATTATTTTACATTAAAACCTATTGACAAACAAAGTATTCATTTGTAAATTAGCACCATTGTTAAACAATTCAACAAAAAAAGGAAACAAAACTATGATTATTACTCTTTCCAACGGAACCCAGATTGAACTTTCCTCTAACGAAATGGCTGAACTCGCCAAGCATAGCGTAGACATGTTTAGCCCCATGGCTACCAAGTCTATGTCTGTTGAACAGATTGTTCCTGCTGCACCGGTCGCCGCAGTTAAGACTCGTGCACCGAAGGGTTCTGTTTTGAAGATGATTCGCAAGCATCATCACAACAACAAGATTGATTGCAAGCACAAGATTTACTCCCGTGAAGTTGACTATCGCCGACGCCATGGTCACTTCTCTTGGGAAGCTGTTGAAGCATAA
Organism: Methanobrevibacter sp.; assembly: GCA_017652345.1. The sequence continues at coordinate 18,117 of JAGCBE010000491.1, read as the reverse complement.
TTTAAGTTTGCTACAAACAAAAAATGAAGACCAACTAAATAAGTTGGTCTTTTTTGTTATATTTTGAAAGTGATATAAACTTAGAGCATTTAATCCTAATAAATAATGAATATCACAATATAGGATTTATAATGAATAAGTTTATTGATTGGATGTGTGACAAGACAAATATGCTAATAGAATCCACAATGAGTGGAGTTTCTAATTGGACATTCTATGACACAGACAAAGTCCCAACTAAAAATGAAAATTTGAAGATTGTAATTGATTTCTTTAACGATTATCTCAAAAATGTTATTGAACAGTATAGAATCAATCCAAAATATTTGAATGTTACTGATAAAACAGTTCCTATTCAGATATTCGTTCATACTGATATTACAGACAATAGTGATAGATGTAAGATAGCCAATGATTTACGAAACTATCTTCACAATCCTATACATGTAAAAGACGATTATTATGTACAGACCACTGAAAATTGGGTCATTGACACTAATAAGTTCCATAATTCAAAAATGAGTATTTCTGTAATGCTCAAAGACAACGATGAATATGTTGAATTGCAGAAATTCTATTTTAGAATGACACCTAAAAAAGACGAAAAAGCAAATAAAGTTGTATCACAAGTACAAAATTCAAATGTATTGTTAAAACGGTGTTTGCAAAAATAACAAATTGACTGTTGCTGAAATTAATCGTTTTTCATTGAAGATTAAGAATCAATTGGCTGCACTTGGTGTAGATGAAGAAGAAATAAATGTTTGGTACAACATGTTTAATTTCAAACATAAAGGAACCAATTTCAATACTCACAACATTTATTCACCAGAGAATTTTGAACTTATAAATGATTTTTTCAATAGGTCAAACATTTCTGTTGTTGCAGCTGAAATTCTTATTCCATACATTTTGCTATGTGGATTTACACAAATCAATGGTGTAGAAATCATAGGTCAATTGTACGATATGGATAATCCTCCAGGAAAAATGGAATATGTTAGATGGTCTAATTCCACTAATGAATCAGCTGTAGATTACAAATTGTCATTCTTAAAAGACGATGTCAATGAAGAAAAACCAATTTCTGCAAAATCTGATACAGCAAACAATTCAACTATTCTTTCATTCTTGAAATCATATTTGGTAAATCCAAAATATAGAAAATATACTGGTGCCAAATTGGATAACAGATGGAAAAACATTGTAAATGTAATTAGAGAATGTGCAGAAAAGAAATATACGAATGCTTTCACATGCTGGGCAGTTGGTATGTGTTTTGTTTCAACCAATGCTATAAATCTAGAGGAATTGTATGAGCTTTTCATTTCCTTGAAAGCTGGGACAAGAACTCGTGAAGTTGAATCCAAATTGAATACCATAAAGAAAGTGGTCAGGAACCACCCAGCCTTAACAAAGAACGATTTTAAACTTTATCCGTATTCATTGACAAACATATTTGAGAAGATTGCTGTTACTGCATTGAATGAAAATACTACATATGCAGAAGAAATCTATCGTATTAGATTTGAACAGTTTGCTTATACTCAAATTGAAATGCATACTAACAGAACAAACATATTTGATGTAACTGTCAAGAAACCAAAAGATAAAGACAAAAACAAACATATCAAGTTTGTTGCTGTTTGTGGTAATGGTTCACAAAAAGAAGACAATATTGAAACCAAGAAACACATTTTGACTTCCGGCGGCGGTAAAGGTCAATTCATTGGTTTTAAATTATTATAAGTTCAGAATGTAAACTTAATTTTACAAGTTTATAATATTTTGTAAACTTATTTGTATATTTCATATTTGAGGTGAATTTTAATGTCTGATAAAACTTATGTTGTAAATGGTTGTTCAAATCATTCTGAATTTGATAGAGCAAACAATGATTTCTATGCAACAAATCCAAAAGATGTAGAAAAATTGTTTAGTGAATGTAATATACCATTTGCACAGAATATCTTAGAACCATGTGCTGGAGAAGGACATATTGCACAAGTGTTCAAAGATAAAGGATATAATGTAACAGCTTGCGATTTGATTCAAAGAAATTATCCATTAGACAAGTGCTGGGATTTCCTTAAGCAGGCTGAATCGTTTGATGGTGACATTGTAACAAATCCACCCTATGAACTAGCTACCGAGTTTGTCACCAATGCTTTGAATATAATACCGGAAGGCAATCGTGTAGTGATGTTTTTGAAACTTACATTTCTAGAAAGTAAAAAACGAAAGCCATTATTTGAAACCAAACAATTGAAGACTGTATATGTTTATACGAATAGGACTGCATGTGCAAAAAATGGTGACCCTAGTGGATTTGGAACGGGTGCAGTAGCATATGCTTGGTATGAATGGGTAAAAGGATATAATGGTGACCCAATAATAAAATGGATTAATAAGTGAGGTGATTTTATGATTAAGCCCGATTTACATATTGAACTTTGGAATGCTTTTAATGATATTAACTTTAATGAACCAGACCACAAATATACTGATTCTTTAGGAACAGAATATCAATCTGCAACTGGTTGGATTAGACAATTTGAACCTGAAACAAACTGGGATGAAATCAAATTGAAAAAAGCAAAGAAAGATGGAGTGACAGTTGAAGAACTTACAAAACTATGGGATTATAAAGGTGACTATGCAACACATCTACGGAACACAAGTTCACTCTGTTATGGAATTTCTTTGGCAAAAGAAAAACTACAATTTTGATACTTCGTTAAATGAACAATTCCCTGAAATGGAAGAAGATTTCAATTTTCGTAAAAGTCGTTGTCATGAACTTTACAAGAAGATGAAGAAAATATATATTCCTATTGCACAGGAATTTATCGTGTATGACCAGCCAAATGGAATATGTGGAACTATTGACGCTATAATGTATAATACCAAAAAAGAAGTATTTAGTATAATTGACTGGAAAACATCAAAAAAATTTGATACTGGAAATCAATGGTCTAATTATATGAAAGAACCATTCGGTCATATAATTGATTGTAATACTTCACATTATTCTTTACAATTATCTTTGTATAAATATATTTTGGAAAAATATACTTCAATAAAAATTGGTGAACTTGTTTTATTTCAAATACCAGGTAAAGAAATTCCAATGCCTCAAGTATATCGTTGTTTTGATTTTAGTTCTCAAATTGCTAAATACTTTGAAGACAAAAATAAAGGACAGATAGGTTAATAATCTCACCTATTTGGGATAGTGTTTCCACCACTATCCCTAACTTTTATAAATATATTAGTCTATGTGGAAAATAGACTATAAACAAAAAAGGAGATTATATGTTTCATTGTGAAATTTGTCATAATGATTTTATCAATATTCAATCATTTGCACAACATTTTAGAAAACATCATAAAATAACATACGAACAGTATTTTGACAAATATATTGAACCAAATACTGACCATATTTGCCCAATTTGTAAATTACATAAAAGAAAATTCTTTAAAGGAAAATACAGACAAACTTGTGGAGATTCTAAATGTCGTGCAAAATGTATAATTAAAACTTGTATAGAGAAAAATGGAGTTAGTAATAATTTTTTAGTAAAAGATATAAATGGAAATACTAAACGAGATATAACTAATAAACAAAATACTGGATATGAACATCCATTTCAAAATCCAAAAATACAAGATAAAGTGAAACTTTATAATAATGAAAAATATGGAACAGATTATCCATTTGAATCTAATAAGTATTGGGAAGAACAAAATTTCAAAAATCCAATGCATGACCCAAATACAGTTAAAAAACTAATAGAAACTAGAAGGATAAATGGAAATATAAGTAATAGTAAACAAATTTATTATAAAAATGAAAAATTTGATAGTAAATGGGAATTAGCATATTATATTTGGTTGAAAGATCATAAAATTAAATTTACAAGAGAACCGTTGAGTTTTGAATACAGTTATAACAATAAAACTCATTATTATATACCAGATTTTAAAATTGAAGATAAGATTATAGAAATTAAAGGACTACAGTTTTTTGAAAATCATGACCCAAATAAAAAAATGATAAATCCTTATGATAGAAGTCAAGATGATTTATATGAAGCTAAGCATCAATGTATGCTTAAAAATAATGTAGAAATTATAACCGATTGTACAGAATACCTAAATTATGTTGAAAATGTATATGGAAAAAATTATTTAGACCAATTTGTAAAACAAAAATAAAATAATAATTTAATAAGACAAAGTTTACTTCTAAAAATAAAATGGTGTTTTGCGAATTGCAAGATACCATTTTTTTATTATATTTGTTTCTATGATTATTACAACCATAAGAAATGATGGCGAGTCAAAAGTTTATAGTACAGCCTATTATCCAACAGAACATTTAATTGCAATTGATTTGTGTATAAATGATGCTAAAAATGAATTTTTAGGATATATTTCATTTCGTTATAAAGAGCCAAATAACCTTTCAATTTGCCATGGTGAATCAATATCTTTTGGTCATAAAACCACTTTTGTTATAATTGACAATCAAAAAACTTTTGTAATCAACAAGAAAGATGATATTAAAGAACTATATCAATATTTGACAAATACTGATTTGAAATTGTTAGAAAAACAATTAAGAACACTTGAAAAGAAACACAATCTCGGTAAAGATTTCAAATGAACGAATACATTAAAAAATATTTAAAACCATTGGCTATCTTATATCCAGACAAAAAAATTGTTTGGCAACAAGATAAGTCTCGGAATATTTGAAAGAATCCATGAAGATGGAAATGTAATATTAGAAACTCAATTCTGTTATAAACCAGGAACAACAGTAATTGACATTAATTCTGGTACAATAAGATTGTACCTATATCAACAACTTAAAAATGTTTATAACTATGAAGGGTTAATTGTTGAAGACCCTTATGTTAAAGAAAAGAAAGAACTACATGCTCTAGATTTTAGTTTGACAGGTAGTGAATGGGCAATTAATAAATGTTTGCCATTCTTGTATAATACTGATGAAGACATTTTTGATAAAGTCAAAATAGAAATTTCCAAAACTAATGAAATTCTAAAGGATTTCAAGGAGTAAAATATGTTAGATGATTTTATGGAAGATATAACTCCAACAACAAATAAGCACGAAAAAGTCTTATTGGTAGATTACCACAATCTAGCTATGCGTAATCTGTTTGGACAAGCATTTGACCCAACAGATGTTTCATTTGTTGGATTTAGAGTTTCAATGCTTGTTAGTATTCGTAAACTCGCAAGAGACTTTCAACCAAACAGAATAATTTTCTGTAAAGAAGCACATGATAGAAATTGGAGATATGATGTGTATTCTGATTATAAAGCAGGAAGAGCCGAAGCGAGAGAATCATCTGTTGTAGATTTCAGTGCATTTTTCCCAATTAACGAATCATTTATGAATGGTTTGGAAGCATGTCTCAGAAACTGTCAATTCCTAAAAATTCCACATTTGGAAGCTGATGATTTGATAGCATTGACTGTAATGACTAATCCAGACTGGGATATAACATTGGTATCTACTGATAAAGATTTCTACCAATTGCATAAGTATAAAAATTTTAAACAATGGGACCCAATCAAAGGCGAATACATTACAATTATCAATCCTGAAGCCGCATTGCAAGAAAAAATTGTAAGAGGTGACAAGAGCGATAACATTCCTTCATTGCAGAAAGGTGTTGGTTCAAAACGATTTGCTAAAATTTATTCTGAAGGATTAATGGATTGGATTAACAAGAACAATTTACAAGAATCCTATGATAGAAATACTAAACTTATTTCTTTCAATTGTATTCCAACAGAATATCACCAAATCGTAAAAAATGCATTGAATGAATTTAAGAAGGAACCTTTTGATGGTAGAGCATTCTATTCATTCGTAATTGGAAATGGTCTGGGTGCATTTTTGGATAAAACAACAGATTTCATTAATATTATGAAAAATGTAAACTAAGTTTTACAAAAACTTTTTATGTAGAAAGAACCATTGAAAAATATGGTTCTTTTTCTATAATATTAAAAAACTTTAAAATAGGAGATAAAACTCAATGGCACATATCTATGAAAAGAAATCACTTAAAATGACATCACTCCACATTGTATATGACCGCGGTGGTCTTTATGATAAAGAAGGTGAATATGGTACTTCACATTTAATGGAACATTTGATTTGTGAAACATTTAAAGACGAATATCAGAATCTTTCTAGATTAAATATTGAATGGAATGCTGTAACTACTACAGAACGAGTGATGGTGTATTTCACTGGTATGGATAAGTATTTTACACCGGAAATTAAACAAAGACTTGTAAAGAAATTGCTTGGTGGTATTGATAAATGTGTAAATGAAGAACGATTCAAGGCTGAACGAAATGTTGTTCTTCAGGAATATATGGATTCCTTCAATGACCCGGAATCTTGGAATAACATTCTTCGTCAGCGTTTCAATTACTACCAGGTAATTGGTAAGCGTTCTGATATTGAAAATTTCACATACAAGGATATGCTTAGCCATTACAAGAAGTATTACACTAAACCATCAAAGATTGTTGAAATCGGTCCTACCAAGTCTGATTTCTCATTTGTAAAATTCGCTGAAAAACCAGTTAGCGAACCAATGAAATTGAAGTTCGGCAACTATAAGGATGTTGAACTCGAAGAAATCCCAAAGGGAACTAAGATTGTTGTTCGCTATGGCAGTAAGAAGATGATTAAGAAATCTGATGTACCAGCATTGATTATGGCTTATAACATTCTCGTTGGTGGTCTTGATGCTCCAATGATGAAGCGTATTCGTGAAGAAAAACAATTGACCTATGGTGTTCATGGCGGACTTACCTTTATGTTGAATGATACTTGGGCAACTTTCAGTGCAACTACTGATTTGCAAAATGCTGACAAGATGAAGGCTGAATTCCAGTATTTCTTTAACGATATTAGTAAGCATATCAAGAAGGATAGATTTGAAAATGAAATCAATGCTTATGGTATTGCAGCAGAAACTAAAAAGATTTTCCGATACAAGAACATTGGTGATATTCTTCGTAAGGGACTCCCAATGATGGGTAATGCTTACAAGAAATTGACATTGGATAAGGTTAAAGAAGTTGCTGCTAAGTATCTCAACCCACAAAACATGGTTGATTTGTCTGACAAGTACGAATCACCTAGTGAAAATAAGCCAGTAGCAAATAAACCGGCAAAAAAGGTTGAAAAGAAATCTAAAAAGAAGGAAACTAAGTAATGTTCCCATTCATTAATCTAGGTTGGATTCCAGGTTATCTACAAACTTGTGGAAATATGCTGAGACATCATGCTGAAACTCATCGTACTCCCACAATGGAAGAAAAAGAATATTTTGCTGCCGTAATGAAATTTGTTGATATGCATCCACGAAGGCAAACTATTCTTTCTGACCTACATAATGTTTCTAGAATTATGGCTGATTCATTTACGGAAGGTGAAACACCTGAAGAATGTTACGCCAAAATATTAGATTCTTATGGTATTTAGTGATTTAAAACAATCGGGGGCTTATGAAAAAGCCCCCACTTTATTTAAGCCAATATTAGAATATGTTGGTAATGAATTTTCAAGTTTTACATTTGACTATCATAATTCCACTTGTTCTTATCTCTATTGCATCAAATATAATGGTGAAATAATAATCACAATGTATGGTAATTATGAAGATGGTTTCTTTATAGATTTTCCAATGTATCTTTCATATAAAGGTCCAAATATAATTGATGGTCTTTTATCAAGACCAGGAAAAATTGTTGAAGAATCGTACCATTTTTATTTCATTCATGATTTAATGTATCCTAAAGTTCCAGGTGCAACTCATTACTGTGATTTAAGTAGAGCATTCAAAATGATTAATCATGTTTGCAGAAATACACAATTAATCAAACAGTATAGGAACAAACAAAAAATATCTGATATAGAAAATGACTTCAAATAAATTTATATTTGTATTGAGGAATTTATGAAAAAGATTAAAATACAATATTTAGACGATACAATTAAAAGAATCACCAAAATTGATAAAGGTGACTGGATTGACCTTTGTGCAGCAGAAAATGTCTTGTGCAAAGAAAATGCAGTTACATTGATTCCACTTGGTGTTGCTATGAAATTACCCGATGGTTATGAAGCACATTTGGCTGCTCGTAGTTCTACATACAAGAATTTTAAAATCATTCAGGCTAATGCTGTAGGCGTTGTAGACAACAGTTATTGTGGACCGAATGATTGGTGGTATTTCCCAGCAATTTCACTCTCTGGTGACAGAATGATTAAGAAAGGCGACCGCATTTGCCAATTCCGTATCATGGAAAAACAACCAGAAATTGAATTTGAAGTTGTTGAAAAGTTGGAAGATAAAGACCGTGGTGGTTTTGGTTCTACAGGTAAAAACTAATGAATAGAATACGCCGAGACATTGATAAGATTGATGAAAAAATTTTTAAGTTACTTAAAAATCGTTTAAGTAAAGCGAAGAAAATAGGTGAACTTAAAAAGTACATGAAGGTTCAAGTCAATGATGAAGAGCGTGAAAAAGAAATATTAGACAAACTTGATTCTGATGATTATAAAGCATATAAAGAACCAATGACAGAAATCTATAAAGAAATCTTTAACCAAATGAAAAATCTAGAGGAATAACTATGAATGAACAACTTGACAAATACATAAAAGAATTAAATGACCAAATGCAATATCTGTACGGTCAAATTAATGTAGTGGATAAAGAACTTCTAAAGACTACGATTACTTCATTGGAATATGCAGTATACAATCTTAAGAAGGTCAAAGAAAGTTTGTTAAAAAACAAAAAGTAATATTAAATAAATTGGTGTAAATTTATTTTTATATTTGTATAAAAATTAAAACACATTATGTGAGGTGAATTTATGATTAAAGAAATGAAGTACAATAACCGGATTCATTGAATTGATGTCCGAATTGGCTAAGATTAATCCACAATTACTATTCAAACATAAAGAAGAATCTGACGATTTAACAATCCGTGCAATTTCAAACGATAAAAGCGTTTGCTACTTCCTAGATGCTCCAAAGGAATATTTTAATTTTGAAAGTGATTCCTTTGCTGTGATTGATTTTAATAGAGTTGTATCTTATTATAATCAATTCAATAAACCAACTGACAAACCAGAAACCACTGAAATTCCAAATCTTTCAATTGAATATAACGATTCAAATGAAGCGATAAATTTGTATGTCAAGAGTAGTAAGTATAATACTACTTTGAAGCATAGATTGGCTAATGAAGATGTTATCATTAAGCCACAATTTAATAAGGTTAAATTCCCATCCATTGATTCTATCGTAAACTTAACCGATGAACAGCAAGCAAATATCAACAATATGCTTAAGTTGATTGGTGCTGATAGAATGAAATACAATTTTGTAGAAAACCAACTTATTCTAACCTTGTTCAATACCAAGACAAGTGATACTTACGAAACTGTCTACGAATTGGAAGATAGTGTTGAAGAAAATTTTGAACTTATTACTCCTTCTTCAGGTTTCGCATTGATGCCAAAGGGTAATTATAAGATTGAAGTTTCTTCTGCTGGTATTATGGCATTTCATCTTATGCGTGAAGATGCAATAGATTTGACATTGTACATTGCAAAAGAAAAGAAAAATTAATTATTATACATAAAGAAAAGAAAAATCTTTTAGAGGAAAAATAAATGAATAGTAAAAACATTGTCTACAATAAAAATTACATTGAAACAGTAAACACCATCACCCCAATTACTTCCCAATTCATTTTTGAAAACAAGGAAGGAAAGGTCAAGCTTCGTGGAAACAACGAAAGTGGTAACTGTTTGTTCTTATTGAACGCTCCAAAGGAAAATTTTGATTTCACTGGTGATGATACTGAATCCAATCTTTGTTTCTTGGATTACACAAAGTTCTATAAGTTGTATAAGGAATTTGATAATCCAAATGAAGATGCTACAAAGAGTGAACAGGCTGTTTTGGATATTCAAATCAATGAAGATACCAATGAAGCCGTAATTATGGATATTCAGTCCAACAAGACTAAGTGTAATTTCAAATATCGTCTTGCCAATACAGATGTTATCAAGAAGCCAATTATCAAGGAAAATCCAAAACTTCCTGAATTCATTGCTTCCATCAATCTTTCTAAGTCTATGGTTGATGTTCTTATGCACCGTATTTCTATGATTGATGCGAACTATGTAACATTTGAATTGAATGAAAAGACTTGCAAGTTCATTGGTAAGAACAATATGACCATGCAGGAATATTCCGAAGACATTAAGTTGGACACCGAAGTGGATAATCCAATAAAGGTTACCATTAAGGCTGATGCATTTAAATTGCTTCCAACTGCTGACTATGCTATCAATTTCTCTGAACAGCATTTGATTCGTTTTGAACAACAGAGAACAGATGGTATTGATTTGACTTTGTTCATGACCACAATTAAAGGAGAAAACTAATGAGTGCTGATAATGAAGTTTTAGTTGACTTTTATGACGAAGAAGCATTAAAGGATTCTATTACTTGTGATTTGGAACATTACACCCAGTCTCGTAAGATTGGTCAGTATACTCCAAATGGTAGAAAACCATCTTATACAGAAATGGTTGATGAAACAAGATATCGTAAGTTGGTTGAAGATATTGAAAAGTCAAATGTTTCTGAACAGGATAAATATTTCTTGAAGATGGCTGCTACTAGACATTTGAAATTCACTTACAAGAACATTGCTGACTATTATGCTAATTCTAGTCCTGAAGTTCAAAAGTTAATGGAAGATAGTATTTTGGTAATGATTGATTATGACGATGCTCTTGCTAATGGTTACATTAGAATGAGTAATAAGATTGACGATATTGCCAAGCAAGATATTCTCAAGAATTTGGAAATGAGAAAGGAAAAAGAAAAGAATGGATTCGTGTACAGAAAATAAAATTGATATTGATAAAATATACAAAGAAGACTTTGCCACATTTATCTTATCATATAAAAATCCTGACAATTGCAAAACATTGAAGACACTCAATCGTTTTGGTTTTACTGGTAACTATTATCTAATAGTGGGTACCGATGACCCAAAATTAGAGGAATATAAAGTAAAACATAAAGACCATGTCTTGATTTTTGATAAATCTGATTATGATGAGTCTATTGACTTCATGGATCAGGGAGGTAAACGAGGCATTGGTGTGTATGCAAGAAATGCTTGTTATGATTTGGCTAAACAAGCTGGATTAAAGTATTTCTTTGTTTTGGATGACGATTATCACGCTATCAAATATCGTGTAGCTGATGAAAATAATCCAAAGATTTTACGCTCATATTTCTGCTATCAATTGGATGAAGTTATTAAAGCTTCACTAGAATTTTATGTCACTCACCCTGAAATTCAGACATTGTGCTGGTGCCAGGCTGGTGATGTTATTGGTGGAACAGGAAATAACAAATTCAAGCAAAGATTGATTAGAAAGGCTATGAACAGTTTCTTCTCCGCTGTTGATAGACCCATCAAATTCTTTGGTAGAATGAATGACGATGTGAATGCTTACACATACTGGGGAGCTAAGGGTCAGTTATTCCTAACAATGATGGATGTTATGATTGAGCCAGAAGAAACCCAGGCGCCTAATACTGGCATGAATGACATATATCAGGATAGTGGTACATATAGAAAAACAATGTATTCCATTATGCACAGTCCTAGCTTCATTCGTGCTACAATGATGGGTCAATCTCGTTATAGACTCCATCACTTGGTGGATTGGAAATGTGCTTGTCCTTGCATTGTTTCTAGCCAATTCCAAAAACCAAGAAAAGAATAAAGTTCCACCAAAATAAAAAATAAAAATTCCTATCAAATGATAGGAATTTTTTGTTATATTGTATTTTATGATGAATGCTGAACGAATAGGACATCTTGTATCAATAATAATCAGAGAATGTAATACTTTTGTGTGTACAGCTGATTTAAGACAAATTGATAAACATAATAGACTGTGTGTTAAAATGAACTACAATATGTACAATACAATTATGAGGTACGGTTCAGTTTTTATGCATCACTTTGATTGTGATGATGAGTTGAAAATTGTAGGTTATCTTAATGCAACCATTCCAGTTATATTATCTGATGAATTGGAAGACGATTATTTTACGATATTCTACGAAAACACAGGTATCTCTAATACCATACATATACCGAGGAAAGATGACTAACGAAATTATAGACTTTTTAATACTATCTTTAAATCAAAAAATGGTCAATGATTTGATTGAAGAAGCTTGGAATGAATGTAGAAGACCTTCTCGTAAAGATGGTCCTTGTGTATATTTTCCAGATGTAGAAGATACAGAATTGAAACGATTTAAAGAAGCCAAAAAACAAAAACAGATAAAAGAGTATAAAGCTGCTATCAAAGAATTAGAATTATTGAAAGATTTCAATAGGGAGTAAAAATATGTTCGTATTTGTTATAGTATTTGCTACAATTATGATTGTTGCTGCAAGTTACATTCAAGTTAAAAATGTTGATACGGAAACCAAAAATGACGATTGATGAGTTCAGTGATATAGTTGTTTCTTGTGGATTTGAAAAAGAACAATACACAGAAACATCACCTAGAAGATGGTACTATAAAAATCACATGATTTTTGAAGAATACGATGGTCAAATAATCATTAGACCTTTCGTAGTTTATGAAAATATGTGTATACAGACTGAAGGTTTTCAACAGCATTTTGGTGTAGATTTGATTGACACTACAGAATCTAAAATTCGTTCTATGTGTGAAGACCAATTCAAACTTGTTGCATTGCATGAAAAATTGAATAAAATCTATACCATAGAAGACCGCAAAAAAGCACTGGAGGAAGATTTTGATAAGCTATAATGAAATATTTGAATACATCAAACAAAATTCTTCTGTATGGAATGTTGAAGTAGAAGTTGATGGTTTTAGTACTTATATAAGTATAACTCCACTAGATTGGAATTTGAAGCCCTATGAGAGAAGTTATGCTATTTGCAATATGTGTGGAACTTCAATTTATAATGGTTCAGTGGTTTCTTTACCTGTACCTCGTGCCTACATTTATCAAGACGATTTGAAAAGAGAACATATTCTTTTAGAAACCGACTACGAAAAATATATCTTAAATGAAGAAGATTTAGTCAATTGGAATGAAACCTGTAATAAGATTTTTGAAAACTATAAAATGGAAATTCGTAAGATAAAATCTAGAAATAAAATGCATGATTTTGAAAGCGATTTCACTTTATAAAGTTTGTCTTTAAACTGAATAATATTTAGATTCATTTACATATTTTTAAAATTTGTTATATTGATTACTATGAGCGATGAAGAATATAAAATCCGTGAAGCAAACGAATTTGATAAAATGTTATATCAGAATTATAACTTTATGCAAATGAATTCTGATTTATACCGTTTAAAAGAAGAAAATGATAAGTTAAGAAATGAAATTGATTTATTGAAAAATCTATTGAACTATTATCAGCAAGACAAAGATTTCTTGTTTAATCGTGTAGAAACTTTAATGAATCAAATGCATGATTTAAATAAATATCTTAATATCGCAAAAAAGTTGAAAAATATGGAGCAAGATTTTAATGAGCCAAATACAGATACACAACAGTGATTGTTTAGAATTTATTAAGACATTACCAGATAATTCAATTGATTTGATTATTACTGACCCTCCATACGATTTACATGTTCGGAATAGAAGGTGGTAGTTGTGCAAATCACTGTGGTAGAAGTGAACGATTCAAACAAGAAAATGTAGAAGACATTAAGAATTTTGGTTCTGGCTATGACATTAAAACTTTTGGTCAAGAGTTCGTTAGAATAATGAAGGATATTAACATATATTTTTGGTGTAATAAGATGCAAATTCCTGATTATTTCAATTATTATGTTAATGAACTTGGTTGTAAGTTTGAAATATTGTGTTGGCACAAGACAAATTCAATGCCAACATATAATAACAAGTATTTGACTGATACTGAATATTGCCTGTATTTTCGTAATGGAACAGGTCAATTGCATCCTTCAAATTACGAAGATGCTAAGACATTTTGGATTGATTCTATCAATCAATTAGATAAAAAGAAATTCATTCATCCAACTATCAAGCCACTTAACATGATTGAAAAATTGGTTAAGAATAGTTCTAATGAAAATGATTTAGTATTTGACCCATTCCTTGGTAGTGGAACAACTGCTGTTGCATGTAAGAAATTCAATCGTAATTTCATTGGTACTGAAATCAATGAAACATATTACAAAATTGCTTTACAGAGAGTAGCTGAAACTACTCCTGAACCAATTGAAAATGTACCACCATTAACAGACTTCTTTGAATAATATGGATATATCTGATTATCAAAAACAATGCGAAGAATTTATTAAAAACTATAATACCAAATTAAATTATTATAGTTTTAACAATTATAGTGAACCTACATATACAAATTCACTTGAAGAATTTGATAGATTGAAAAAAACTGTTCAAGAACTATGCGATATAGTAATGGAACAGCAAAAACAACTAAAAATGCTTGACAAATATCTCAAAGCAGCACAAAAATATAATGAACTAGAAAAAGACTTCGAGGAATAAATGTTAATTGAAACTAGAGAATCCACTGTAGACAATCCAAAGGAATTTTTCTATCCAAATAAATATTCCATTTATGAAGAATCAGAATTAAATGGTTATTCTGTAACAGATGCTTCAAAATCCATGGGTTGGTCTTCGGAAAATAGAAAGGTATTAGCAACAAATGTTGTATCTTCTATTGACAATTATGGTAGAAAGTCTTATGTTTATATAATCTTAAAACCATATTTAGCAGCAAAGGGTTGGCTCATTGAAGGTTTTAAAAGTGATACCAATGTACCAAAATATGTTTATAGCTATTATGACATACCAATGTTCAAGAATATGGGTTTGTCCATTGCTGAAATCATATCAAAATTGCAAAAGAGATATTCAGATAAGATATCTAAATTGGAAAAAGATATAAAGGTAAAACAGATTACAGATAAAAAGACCTCCATTGACAATGAAGATATTGTAGGTGAACTTCGTGACCTTGTTGAAAGTTATGGTGGAAAATTAGAAGTAAATCCAGCAAGAGATACTAGATTTACATTAATGGAATATCGTTTTTGTGTTGGTAAATATGGTGTTACTTTCAAACCAAGAAAAGTTATAAAATACAATCTTGAATGTTGGGAAGTTTATTATTCAATGCCTTTTATGAAAGATTATTACATATATTATCTTAAAGGTAATGATTTTGAAGGAATGAAAGAAATCGTAAACTGTATTTGTAAATTGTCTGCTTGTAAAACATTGACAGGAGATTATCGTGAGTTTATCCAAGAGTAAAACTAAAGAATCATCTATACCAAGACCAAAACTAAAATGCTATGACCCATATTTGAAGTCTTCAGAATGGTCTAGTCTTAAAAATTGTTTGGAAAATGGTAAAATCCATTATTGGTGTTCTTTTTATATCTGCTATCTACCTGATAGTCAATTTTCCAAAGAACCTTTTGTAAGATGTACTGTTTATGATTCTCCTTATAAAGGTATGATTGTACCAGACGGAACAAATATGTCAAAAGATGGAGTTGTGTGTCTTAAAGAATACAATCATTTTGATATTCCACAAGAACCAACTGCTGCTTATAAATTGATTGGTTCTGAATGGAAGAAATTAATTATTCAACAAGCATTTGAAGATGGTGACAATGAATTACCTGATGATGCTTATGAAGAATATAAGAAAATTGTAAAATCTAAATTACAAAAAGAAAAATTGACAAATCCATAGAAAATTACTATATTGTTAATACAATTATGGGAGATTTTACTATGAATGAAGAACCTATTAAAAATTGTGCTCTTTGTGGCAAACCGTATGTTGGTTATGGTAATTCCACTTGGGGTTATTGGGAAGCAATGGGTATGCCAAAGGATGATACTCGTGGTGAAAAACTCCGTTGTTGCGATAACTGCAATTTGTATCAGGTTATTCCAGCACGAATGAAACTTATGAAGATGGGTAATAATGCTAAAACTAATCATTAAATCAAAAAATTATGTGGCAGAAACTAGAACCACAATTAAGATTGATTCAATTGAATCTGGTACATTCAACGATAAAGAAGACCGTATGTTGTTGGATATGAAGTCTGGTAGACAACATCAAGTTTATTCACATGACAAAATCTACATTAAAGACACTGAAAACAACATTACAAAAGAAATCAAAGTTTCTGAAATTGAAGATTACATTTAATGTATTACACGAATAAGTTATATGGGCCTAATTTATATAAGGATATAGAAGTTACATCGGATATACCTCCAGATGAACATTTCTATTCTAAAACACAATTAGCTACCAAAATCCAAGTATTCGCAAGTAAATACGGTTATAACAATTGTTTTGAAGACATGAATAAATTATCCAAAATAGGAATAATTTGTTTCAGTATGGCTAAAAACAGCGAGCATTATGTGTACACAACAAAAACTACACAGTTATTCTACATGTTCAGTTTTGATGTAATTGATAGAAGTAAAATTCGAGATATTCGTAGATACGATTATTCTATTAGAAGACCTTATGCACATCTGTTCTTTGAAATACCTGTTGTTGCAAATATGGATGATGAAAAAACTTTAAAGCTACAAAAATATTGCTTTAAAAAATTGATTAACCAAATTGATTATAACCATAAAAAAGCAATGTCTTGGGTACGAAAGAAACAACTTGAATCTGATTTTGGTGATGAAGAAAATGGTGGTTAAAAACCACCATTTTTATTTTAAAGTTCATCTTGTATTCTAACGAATTTTTCAGCAGGATATTCATAAGTCGGAGCTTTTTTCAACCATGCTTGCAAACTTCGTAATGCTGCAATCATTGAATAAGAACTCCATTTGATAGTTCCAATGTCTTCTGTATAAAGTCGCATTGGGTCAATACCTTCAGGACCAAATACATAGAGCTGTTCCATAGCAGTCAAATGGTAGAAATGGAATCTACCTTTAGCCAATAAGTTAATAATTTCTTCTATATCTCTAAATGCTTTCTTCTTGTCATGACAAATTTCACGCTTCATTTTCTGCAATAGAGGTGTCCAAGAAGTCTTATTTTTCTCATTTTCAAAATGAGCATAACTTTCCATCATTTCATCCATATCAACAAACTTATTGACATTCAACAATAACCAAAGTCTCATGATTTGAGGAATAATTCTAAGACCGTTCAGCAGTTGCGAAATCAAATAGTTCTTCCTTAGTGAATTTTGTGTGGAAATGTGCCATTCGTCTGTTATACAGTTCTAGCTTTTCTGCATATGTTTTCTTACTCATAATTTTCTCCCATTAGAAAAGCCGCAATACCTTACTCGGATTGCGGATGAATTATTAATTATATACAGTATTTATAAAAAACTTTAATCAGATTTTCAAATTCTGACATATTGACAATTTTTAGAAATTTTAATATATTCATTTGATATGATAGATTTGCACTATAATTGTAACAATTGTAACTTTTTTCATACACTTGAAGGTGATTCATATACTCTAAAAGACATTAAGTATCAAGCAAAAGCATACAGAGATAGTAAAAATTGCAAGAATATCTATTATTTCAAATTCACTATCGTTTCTAATACTGGAGATTCTTATACAATTGAAATAAACCCATCAACTCATATTGTACAAACAGATAGATGGGGTGGTGAAGATACTTATGATAATGAATTAAAATGTTTTGCCATTATGAGCAAAGAAAATCCTTTAGTAATTTTTGAAGATTATAAAAATTATTTTCATTGTAAAAATGATACCTGTATTGAACTATACAAATGGTTAGAACATATGACAGAACCATATAAACAGAAAATCCAGAAATTTATACAAATTCAGAGAAAGAAAAATAAGATAGAGAAGGATTTCAAAAATGATTAAAATACTTAAATTTGATAGAGAT
>JAGCBE010000068.1 GCA_017652345.1 Methanobrevibacter sp. | reverse complement strand
TGGGGAATTTCAGGTGCAGCTCTTGCAACAGGATTGGCACCTATTCTTGGGCTTATGATGATGCTTTATTGGATTTTCATTAAAAAAGACACATATTTATCATATAATAAAGAAGATTTCCATAATGATTTTTCAATTTATAAAGATATTTTAGCTGTAGGAATTCCTGCAAGCTTAGAGCAATTGATTATGGCGGCTCTTGCAGTAACTGTCAACTTTATGCTTACTTTAGTTTCCGGTTCAATTGCGGTGGCTGTTTATACTGCAGGATGGAGACTGATATCTCTCGGATTGCTTCCAGCTATTGGAGTTGGAACTGCAGCAATTACAGTTTCCGGTGTAGCATATGGTGCTAAAAAGTATGAAAACATTAGAACTGCACTTAGATATTCTGCAAAATTAGGTTTGGCATCTTCAATTGTTGTTTGCATATTGCTCTATGTATTTGCAAATCAGCTTGCATTCATCTTCTCATATTCAGAAGCAAGTGCTCCTCTCTTGCCATTGATTGCAGCATTTATACAATTGATGTGCTTGTTCATATTGTATGTTCCATTTGGTGCAAGTGCAGGAAACGTATTCCAAGGACTTGGAAAAGGAACAACTTCATTTATTTTAACTACATTTAGGGAATTTGTACTTGTATTGATATTTGCTTACCTTTTAGGATTTGTATTCAATATGGGTGAAACTGGAATTTATTACGGTATGCTTTTAGGTGGTTTCATAGGTTCTGTAATTGCTTATGCATATATTGAAATTTATGTAGATAGATTGATCAAAGGTAAAATAGAAGGAAGCAAAATTTAATAAACTTGAACAAAATACTAATAATTAAGAGATATAGTTTTAGGTGGTTAATTTAATATGCAAAAAGTAATTAATTCTCATTGTCACATTTATCCTTCAAAGATTGCAGCAAGGGCTGTTGAGGGAATTCGTGATTTTTATGACCTTCACATGTCTTTAAATGGGACTGTAGATGACTTGATTGAAGACGGCAATAAGGTAGGTGTCGTGCATTATCTTGTTCATTCTGTAGCAACAACTCCAAAGCAGGTCAAATCAATCAATGAGTTTATTTCAGAGGAAGTGAAAGCACGTCCAGATACTCTAACAGGATTTGGAACATTGCATCCAGACAGTGAAGACATTGAAGGTGACTTGGATTACATTATGGAACTTGGCCTAAAAGGTGTAAAGGTTCACCCTGATTTCCAGCAATTTGCCTTAAATGAGGAAAAGGCATTTAAAATGGGAGAAGCAATCAATGAAAGGGGATTGCCTATCATGATTCACTGTGGTGATTTCAGATATAACTATTCCAATCCAGAGCATTTAAAGCCATTCCTTGAAGAGTTTCCAGACCTAACTGTTATAGGTGCTCATTTTGCAGGATGGAGCATGTGGGAAAAGGCAACTGAAGAATTGGCAGGAACTCCTAATCTATTTGTAGATTGCAGTTCAAGCTTATATGCATTATCTCCTGAAACTGCAAAGGATTTGATTCATGCATATGGTGCAGATAAGG
>JAGCBE010000490.1 GCA_017652345.1 Methanobrevibacter sp. | reverse complement strand
TAATATCATTTGCTGTTTTAGCTTCAGAAGCTGAAAGTGCGACGTATCCGTCATGAATTAGACCATAAGTGCTTGGATAGCAATAACGTGTAATATTAGGATTTTTACCACCAGCTGCGAGAATTACTGCTGCCATTGACGCGGCGTATCCGCATACAATAATATTTAACTTCTTTTTAAAGTGAGTTAGATAATTGGCGAAAAAGAAGCCATCAGAAACTGAACCGCCCATTGAATTAAGAATAAGAGTAATTGGTTCATCACTATCATCTTCTTCAAATTCTTTCAAGGGCAAATATACACTTTCAATTATTGATTCTTCGACTTCATTATTAAAAATAACTGTACGTTTATATAGAAGTTGGTGGAAATATTGATATTTAATTGCGTTAAGTGAACTAGTGTCTTCGATGGCGTCCACGATGAAAGACAGAAAATCTAAATCTCCCATAGGAAACCTCCTTACTATTTGTAATAGATTTATTAATCTGATAGAATTTTGGAGAGTGTGCAATCTGCGGGATTTAAATCATTTTTGCGAATGCTTTTGATGTATGGGTGACGAATTGAAATACCAATACCATCACTATTGGCTTGCGCGGTGCTTACCATCATTCCTCCAATAGTGAGCGGACACATTATCCATTCATCATAATTATCGCGCAACTCTGTTTTAAATTCTTCAGTTAAACCTGCAACTTTGCAGAGTGGTATAATATTACCTTTTTTATCATAAACACTGGTATAAACGGCGCCTGGCCATTCATAGTAATATCCTTTTGAAATGGGGTGGATAGGACGGCCTGTTTGATATTCTCCATAGTATTCTCCAAGAAGTTTTTCACCAGTACGCTCATCTTCCCAATAGTTCCACATAGCTACGTCTTTACCTGTATATTCTTGAATAGCCGGTTCAATACCAGTAATAAAACAATCAATATCTGCGCTAATTTCTTGTTTAACTTTACAAGTGGCCCAAGCTGTAGGGCCTCTTTTCCCTGGGATATAAATCATATCTTTTTTTGCGCAAACGGCCCCTTCACCGCCTTGCGCGAATATGTCATTAATATCATCAAAGAATGATTCGTTCATTTCATGATATTCAATACCAATTACAAGAGGATTATTGATGCGCTTAACTACTTCTGGAATTAGTTTGATACGTTTTTCAAATGGAGTGTTGAGATGAAGTGTTCCGTCTAATGCTAAAATATCAAATATACGCCATTCAAGCTTAATATCTTTCTGACGGACTAACGCTTTATCATCCAAACAACGTAATATGGCTCCGCAGTCCTTATCTATACCACCGGGAAGATACACTTCACCTAAAATAATAGTATCATTATCAAAAGCCTTAACGACATCGTTCCAAAAAAATACTTTATTCTGGATTTCACCATATGTACCAGTTTTTTTACTAATGCCGCGAGTTTGAAGAGCTGCACGTTCTTTGGTAATAATCGCGCGAGACCAATTGCCGTCATATTTTTGTGACCAAAGATAATTACCACTTGCTGCCATCTGCTCTAAATGTTGCCGTTTAGTTTCAGCATCCATATTTGATGTTGGTGCCCAGTAGCGCATCGGTTCCATAGAGAATAAATCGTCCATAATTACTCCTTTTCTAACTCTTCAATTAATAAATCAGCGCTTTCTTTAAGCGCGGCGACATCACTACGATTTTCAACAATATATTCAAAATTGAAATTATCTAATTCACACTCGCTTACATGAGTTAGCTGATTCATTCTCATATTACTATTATAATACGGTTTGCCCTCATTGTCAAATCTATTAATACGAATAGTAGTTACATTTTTATTATATTGACAAATGGTTTCAAATTCGTTATAAAAGCGTAAATCTGGAATTAATACGTAATGCCAATCATTTGAGGTAGCAGAAATAAATTTAGCAACAAGTTCAGCCCAATATGTAGGATAAGTGGCACGCATAACTTCTGTGCCTAAATGTTGAAGCATAGCACGGCCAGCGGTATCTTTATTTCCATCCCATCCATAATATCGTGTAAGCATATCTTTAACCGCGTCACCAAAATGAATTATCAATACAGTTTTTCCGTGCTTCTCCAACTTTTCTTTTAAAAATCGCGCGAACTCGTCTTTTCCGCTCGCAGATTTACCGCTAATCATTATCGTTCGCATGTCGTCCCTCCAATTGTGTCATAAAAGCAAAACCCACATAATCACGATTTTCTTGGTCGTCTAAAGTTTTTATATAATTTTGAATAATATTTAATGCGCCTATTAATGTATTTTCGCG
>JAGCBE010000067.1 GCA_017652345.1 Methanobrevibacter sp. | reverse complement strand
CACATAGTGGGAGTAATTATACATAGTTGTTCACCTGAATGACTCAACAACAAATAATGAAAACGCTTACAAAGAAAATAATGAAAACGCTTTCTCTAATCAAAACTCTTGAATTGTGATATAATAATATTGTCTTTAGAGATAAGACAGAAAGAGAGAAAAAGAATATGAACGCAATCACAATTAAACAAACAAATTTCATTTTGAAATTAGATCCATCACAAGATCAAGAGGAATTAAAAAAGCTAGACATTCGCCAGGCTTCAATTTTAATTAAAAAATTATTAAAAGGCCAAACAAAAGAAAAAACAAAACCAACAGAAACAAAAGAAATAAAAAGAAATCATAATTTCAAAGTTGGGGATGTATTGGCTATGTGTTGGGGATATGATCAAACTAATTACGATTTCTTCAGAATTAAAGAATTAAAGGGGGCATCATCAATAATTATCCAAGAAGTGAGACTTGAAACAACTTCTGAAAATTGGTATAGTAACGGAATGGCTAAAGATGCAAAATATAACACCAAAAAATATGAAATATTAAAAAATTCAATATTTGTTAAAAATAATGAAGTCGGAGAAATAAAAAGGATTCAATTTCCAAAATGGGCAAACGGAGAAGCATATATAAACGGATGGCATGGCCATAGCCTTTTCAAGTATGATGGTCAAGAGGTTTACGAAAGTTTCTACGCTTAAAGGTAAAACAACATGTATAATATAATTACAACTGAATATATAAACGACACGAGAGGAAAAAGATCCGTCTTTTTCTTCTCTTATCGTGCACGCAATGATGAAGAAGCAAAAGAAATTATAAACACATTGAAACATGATCCAACAGTGCACAGAATAGAAAAAAGGCTGTCATTGTCTGGGCTTGTTGTTGAGAGCTGGAACAGAGATGAAAAAGCCAATATTGTTGAGAAGCTCGCAAAAAATAAAAGCTTCGCAAAATTTAAACAAGCTTAAAATTCCTGTAACTCTTATTAAGCCGACTGTTGAAAATTCCGAACTTTTTAATGATGTCTTGCAATATGTAAGAACAAACAAATTTTATGAATTAAAACTAACACCATCAGGAGGAATAAAAACATCAGGGATCATAAATCTTCCCGCCTACTCTTATTCATTTTCCTTGATTGGTGCAGAAATTATTATAATTGATTCTTTTGCTTATAGGATACAGTTTCGGCCATCTCCTGCAACAGATGAAAAAAATCAGATTTTATCAGGAACTAAAGCCTATTGGAAATTTTTGGATCTATGCGAACAATATCACATAGATATGTCAAAATATGCTGTTTTAAATGGTAAAGAAATTTCAGATAAAACAGAAAAACCACTAATCAAATTAGGGCCATACGCATATAATGATGTTATTTATTCAAATGTTCATCATATTGACTGGCATTCATCCTATCCTTGCGGATTGATGAGAACTCATCCAGAATTTACGGATTTAATAACTTATTTATTTGAATCCAGAAAAAAAGTTGAAATCAATAAAGCTATTTTAAATTATTCCATCGGCATGTTTCACTCAAGAAATATCGGATGGAAATATGCAGGACTTGCAGCTGATGCAATAGCCGACAATAACAGAAGAGTTGAGAGATTGGCCAAATTTGTTGAAAAAAACGGTGGAATTATATTGCTCTATAATACCGATGGATTCTGGTATACTGGAGAACAATATCACGATGAACACGAGGGGCCAAACATAGGACAATGGCATCATGATCATGTTGACTGCAAACTAAGAATCAAGTCAGCTGGTGCGTATGAATTCATAGAAAACGGCAAATACAATCCAGTTATTAGGGGAATGACATCACTAGATCGTGTAAAAGATCGTAGTGAATGGGAGTGGGGAGATATCTATGAAGCTCCACTAATTCAATTTAGATTAGATGAAGAGGGAATACATGTATTAGAAGAAAAAGGAGATAAAGAACATGGAAATTAAAGATATAATGGAACAACAAATGATAGAAACACAAAGATTAACAATTTTGAGAGATATGTTGGTTGAAAGAATGAAAGAATACGAAAGAGAACATCCGGAAAAGGCCGATGCAGATACTCGTGTATTTATAATAAATAATAAGCCCAACTTTGGATTGAAACTTATTGATGATATAACAAGCCAAAAATATAATATGATTATTGAATGGCTAACAGAAGATATGACAGAAAGAGAGCTTCATGATCTATATGAAAATAATAAATTTTTAGATTTTTGGGAAGACTTTAAGCGTAAAGCCCAATATAGTCAAGAACAATTTATCAAAGAACTTGATGGTAATAAATTAAACAAATTATATATTGCATTAAAACATTCAGATATTTTAGAAGTGGCTTATAATAGATTTGAAAAAGAAATTAACACATGGAAAGAAGAACAAGTAGAAGATGGTGAGGCAAAAAATGACAATTAAGGAATATTACGATTTGATCAATAAAAAAATAAATTCAGCATACGAAGATTTGAAAAACAAATCAGATGAAAAACTAATAAGAACTTTAGCACCATCTGCTAGAGTTGAATTGGCAAAGAATAATGATGAACTAAGGGGAATGATATTAGCTTATCAAGATATAGCTAATGAGATAGCTTATCAAGAGGGATTTGAAATGCCTACATTTGATTGTTGTAAAGGAAAATAGATTATGGCACAAAAGAAGAGAGTAGGTAGGCCTCGCAAGCGTTCACGGGGCTTACCGAAGTCTTCCTATCAATGGAAGAAATTATATGAACGATACCAAGCAAACTATGACAAGCTAGAAAAGAGACTCAAGAAAGAGGGAGTAGAAATGGAAACTGGAAAACTTGAAAGACTAAGAGATTTTAAGCTAACATTTGCTTCTATGAGACAAACACTTCTTGAAAAGAAACAAAGACCAACTTATGAAAGAGTTGTAGACCAACTTGTTAATAGAGCTGGTTATAGAGTATCCAGAACATCAGCTCTTGCTAGAAAGAAATATATAGAATCAAAAGCTGAAGAATATGTAGCTGCAGGAATAGATCTTGAGATATCTCCTATTACTGTAAAAGATATCATGCTGGGAAAAAAGGCTTTTACAAAATCAGAATGGGATGATATTAAAGACCAATATCATGATCTTAAAGAAATGTATAAGGCTGAGGGCTATAAAGAATCATCAAGAATGGCAAAGGATATGATCTCTAGTGAGATATTTGGTTCTCCATAATGAAAAAATCTACTAAGCAATTACTCAAAGAACTTGACATGAAACGCAAGTTCAAAGATAGTGAATGGTATTCTATTAGATCTATGCTTGGAATAATGTGGGCCTTCTTCTATATTTGTATTGGCGGTAGAGAAGCTGGAAAAAGCTATTCTTGGATGGATTATTTCGTTCATGAATGGAAGACAAAAGGCAAGCCATTTATTTGGCTTAGATTGACTGAAGCATCTGTAAAGAAACTATTAGCTAATAATGCAGCTGAATTTGTGGATGCTGATATAATGAGAAAAAACAATTTAAAGTTAACACGGAAAGCTGGAACTGTCTATGATCATGGCAAAAAAATGGCTAAGGTTTTAGCTCTTTCAACTTTCTACAATGATAAAGGTGTTGCACTGTATGACAATGAATTTTTTGAGGGATATAATATCTGCTTGGATGAAATGAACAGAGAAAAGAATGAGAAACGAACGTTTGATATAAACTATGCATTTGTTAATCAAATGGAAAACTTGGTTAGATCTACCAAAGATCCAAGTAAATTAAGAATAGTTTTAATTGGAAATACTTTGGAAGAAGCTTCAGATATAATGTGTTCATTTAATTTTATTCCAGAAGAATTTGGAAGATATTATCTGAGAAAAAAGAAAGCAGTTGTTGATTATATTCCACCAGGAAAAAAATATCTTGAAAGAAGAAAAGGAACAATAGCTGATTTATTGGCTCCCGATGCATCAACATTTACGAACAAAGTTATTGTTGATGTTAGCCTTGTTTATAAAGGAAGACTAAGGAAGCCAACATCTGTAATTAGATTTGGCAAGACTGTAGCTTTCACACTTTGGGATGGCAGAATAATTGCTCAATATAACAATGAAAAAGTACATACAATAAATATGCAACCATATTTAGATGGAGTATTTAATATAGCTACTAGAGATGATATTATATCTGCATTTCATGCAAGAGGTTTTTATTTTAGAAATCTTATTACACAAAAAATGTTTAAAAAAGAATTGGAGCTATTAAAGCCAAGAGGTTAATATGGTCGGATGCGGTCTTAATATATATCTGTTAAAATCAATTTTCTGGATTGCAGCCGAAGAGGTGCCAGAGATTGACACATGAGCCAAGTGTGGTTAGCACATATTAGGATACCCTTTCATATCCGATCACCAAAGGAGATACTATGAAAAAAGAAAGTATAAAACCAGAAGAATTGTTCATAACTAAAGTTGTGAGTGAATGGTATGACATCCAAAAATGTTTAGAACAATTAAATCGTCCATTTGAAATTATAGTTGGGCAAGATAATATGAAATAAAGGAGAAACTATGGAATTCTTTATAGCTATATTCATAGTAATTTGTGCCATAGTATTAGCTAAATATGAAAACTAATGAAGCTATATTCTTAGCATATATGAATTTATCAAACTATCTATTGCGAGATACCTTTTCAGAATACGAAATAGTAATAGAAGCTCTTATTGGCAAAAGAGAAATTACTAAAGATTTTTTAAATAAACATGGAAATCCTATTTTAGAAAAACTATCCATAGAATATTGGATCACTAATGAATATTCAAATTTTGATAGTCTTTCAATGGGATATTCAAGAGACAGTGCAAAACAAAGAATAGAGGCCATCCAAAAAAAATATGGATGTAAATATGGTAATATGTCTGATAGAATTACAGACAGAATAAATAAAAAAATTCAAAAACTTTTCAAATAGTATTGAATTGTTTAAAAAAAGTATGATACAATATAATTGCATTTGTGCAATATGTTGTTCATATATTCTTATTTCTAAGGTGGGGGCATGGTTAGGTCATTCCATGCTCCTGTTCAAAAAGGAGGATAATATGGCAGAAAACAACGAAATTGAAAAAACAGAGGAAAATCCACTAGAACAAGATTATTTGGAAGAAATCAAAAGATTAAAGGAAAATACTGTTTCAAAAGAAACATATGACAAGCAAGTAGAAGAAAATCGTAAACTTTTAAATTCGCTTGTGAATGGAAATCCAGTTGAAGTAGAAACTCCAAAAGAAGAACATGTAGATCCAAACGAATTAAGAAAGAAATTATTTTCTGGAGATCTAAACAATTTAGAATTTTGGAAGACAACTCTTAAATTAAGAGAAGAAGAAATAAAAGCAGGACATCAAGATCCATTTTTACCAACTGGTCATCAAATTACTCCATCAGCTTCTGATTCAGAAAAAATTGAAAATCTTGTGAACATCGTTGAAAGTTGCATAGATGACTCAAATGGGGATAGCTTACTGTTTACAAACTTATTACAAAGTAAGACTAAAGAAGCTTTACCTATGTCAAAATTAAAAGAGCTAGGTTTAATAGGAGGTAAATAATGCCAACAGCTTTTGGTGGAAGTCTTAATTCCAATGAAATTTTTGCGGCTATATATAATATGATTATAAGCCAGCAAGTTTATGCAGACAACATTAAGGGAACTTATTCCCAATTAGTTGATCATTTCAAAGTGGATGGATCCTTATATGGAGACACAAAATTATTCTATGCTTCAGATATTTTAAAATCAAGAGTATGGGGTGCTGATTCTGAAGCAGCAAATTTATTATCAATCAATAGACCTAAAGCTCCAGAAGTTCAAGAAATAGTTATTGATCAATTTAGACAAATTGACATTACAGTTGATTATTACTTGAGCAAAAGAGCATGGTCAACTGAAGCAGCTTTTAGTACTTTTACTTCTGTAATGCTTCAATGGAT
>JAGCBE010000489.1 GCA_017652345.1 Methanobrevibacter sp. | reverse complement strand
TATAATATATAAATGAAAGGGGGTAACATATGAAACATATTAATGTGTTTGAAAATGTGTTAATTGTTAGTGGTGTTGCAGTTTCTTTATCCATGATTCAAAATATATTAGGTGTTATTATTTTATCACTTCAAGTTGTTTTGATTTTATATAAAAGTGGTAGAAAAATATATGATCATATCAAGAACAAAGAATACGATAAAATTGAAAATACATTAATTGATGCAAAAGATCAATTGGAAGATCTAAAAAATAAAGATGGGAAAAATTGATTCAAGAAGTCTTTGGTTATTTGGTTATAAAGGTAACATTCTGCAAAATAAACAGATGTTAATTGATTCATATTTTAAATATATGCAAATCAAGTGTTTGGAAATGTTTGAATGGAAAAATTTACCAAAAACAATTCCACAACGTGAATTAGAATTAATATTACAAATATGCAGGTTTGCTATATTTACTGAAGTAAAAGGTAAATTATTTGTATTCTATGGTGGTCTTGCAGGTATGCCAAATGAATATTATCAACCTACTCAAGCAATAGTTTCTAATCCATATTTAAGATTTTCAGATGTTTTAAAACTTGATGATTATATTAAAGATGATGGAAATGCAGTTTTAGGTTGGAATGATGGAATGCATATTGGTTTATTTTCTTTGCATAGTAAATATGCATGTTTATTAGCAGAAACAGATTTAACATTAAAATATCAATTAGTTAATTTACGTTTTAATAATATTTTAACTGCAGATGATGATCCACAAAAAGAATCTATAAAAAAGATGTATGAAGAAGTTTCTGATGGAACAGGGTTTGGAATCATTGTTACTAAAAAATTTATGCAAGAATCTAATGTTGATAAAATTGAATTACGTTCACAATCACATCAGATGCAATTGAAAGATACCATTGAAACAAAGCAATATTTGATGGGTAGTTGGTATAATGAATTAGGTTTAAATGCTAATTACAACATGAAACGTGAAGCAATTAATGAATCTGAAGCAGATATGAATGAAGACACGTTATTACCATTAATTGATAACATGTTGAAGCAAAGAAAATTGATTGCTAAATCATTGAATGAAAAATTTTCACATTTATTAGATGGTGAAGTTGATGTTGAAATTTCTTCTTCATGGAAAAAAATTCAAAAAGAAATACAAATTCGTGAAAAAGAACAGATTGAACAAATAAAAGATGATGTTTCAGAAAACGATAATGATGAAGTGCAGAATGACAATCAATGATTTATATATAGAATCTGTATTATATGATACTTTTTTTGATTTATTATCTGATGAAACAAATTATCCATTAGTGCATGATTTTATTAATGAAAATAATGTTGATATTTTAAATGATGATTATTTTTTAGGAAATTCATCAGATAAATATATTTCACCTTTATTAGATAAATTATATAAAATTTTTAAAGATTCAACTGATTCATATGAATTATTGAGTGAAAAAATTGCATCAATTCTGTATAATAGATTTTCAACAAAATGGAATAAAATATATAATGCTTTATTAACTGAATATAATCCATTAGAAAACTATTCTATGGAAGAAGTTAGAACACCTGATTTAACAATAAAAGAAAATGAAAAATCTAAAATTGACACAAAACGTGAAACAACTGCATCTAATTCTTATAAAGGATTTAATGCAAAAGATCCTGCATTGATTAATAAAACTGATGGTGAAGAAGATGTTTCTACATCAGGATCTAATCTTGATAATGAAAAATCTACTACACACACAGGAACAGAAACATTAACACGTGCAGGAAATATTGGTGTTACTACTTCACAACAGATGTTAGAATCTGAATTTAAAGTAAGACAATATGATTTCTATAAAATGATTTATGCAGATATAGATTCAATATTGTGTTTATCCATCTATTGATGGAAGAAAGGAAAAATTATGATTAAAAGATTAAGTGGTGGGTTAATTCTTCTAAATTTAACTAATATTTCACTTGGTGTTACATCAGGTGAAGTTGATATTACAGATAAAGATATTTTAGAACAATTAACTGAATTAAGAGCATTCATTGACACAAATCGTGATTTCAGTAAAGGATTTAAAAATTTAAAACCTGTATTAATGGAATATCGTTCAAGTGCATCTAAATTTAATGGTGTTACACAATGTAATTTATCTTTTTATGAAGATGCTTTGCACATGTCAATTGGTGCTATCGTAAATAATGGTGGTAAATATTTAAACATAACAATTATGGTTGAATATGAATCTGTTGATTATTTAGGTTATCAAGTAAAAACTGCAACTATTAATGCATATGAAAAAGAAGCATTAACAGGTGCAAACATTGAGGGTGATGTTGATATTACAGGTGATGTTAATATTACAGGTGATGTTGATATTACAGGTGATTTTACTGCAGATGAAATTGTTGAAAAAATGAGTGGATATTCATTTGTTCCTACACATGAGGGTGATGATGCTAATTTAACAAAAGAATTTATTTATTGTGGTGCAGTCAAGAATGGTAATAAATTAACTTTAGTTATGGCAGTTAATTTAACAAGGACAGGGACAATTTCAGGAACACAAATTATCGGTCAATTTATTGTTCCATCTGATGTTTATGCTAAATTATATCCTACTGATATTGGGGGTTATCCATATTTAGCATTATTTAATAGTGAAATTTGGTCAACAGAATCTGATAGTGTTATATTAAAAAATTTTGTTGGTAAATATGGAAATAATGCAATTGATATTCAATGTTTTTCAACACCATTAAACACAAATTTAGTAGAAAATACTAAATATTATTTAAGGTTAGAAATGACATTTTTATTAAGTGAAAATTTAATACCACAAGATTAAAAGAAAGGAAAAAAGATTATGAAAATTAAACAAGTTTATGAAATTGTAAATGATGCTACAAAGCAAGTTTTAGGTGAACAAGCATTAGTTCAAGAAGATTTATCTGATGTTGTTTCAATTGGTGAATCTATTGCTAATGCTAATCTATATGACAAATTCGTTGGTGCTTTGCTTAATCGTATTGCTAAAAATATTTTTTCAATTAGAGCATATACAGGTAGAGCGCCACAAGTATTAATGGATTCATGGGAATTTGGATCTATCGTTCAAAAAGTTCATGGTAAATTACCAGAAGCAGAAGAAAATGAATCATGGGAATTAGTAGATAATGCTGTCTATGAACAAGACACATTCTATAAACCTGAAGTTTCAGTTAAAATATGGAATCAAAAAACTACATTTGAAGTTCCTGTTTCTATTGCAGAAGAACAATTAAAACAATCATTTTTAGGTGCAGAAGAAATGGCACGTTTCATTTCTTTCTTATTCCAAATGGTTGAAAATTCTTTAACATTAAAGTTTGATGCTTTAATTATGAGAACAATCAATAATTTTATCGGTGCAACTATTTATGATGATAATAATACAGGTGGGCCACGTTGTGTTAAATTATTAACTGAATATAATACAATTAAAGGTTTAACAGGTGGTGATGCTTTAACTGCAGGTGAAGCATTATATGATAAAGAATTTTTACGTTATTGTGCTTACAGATTAAAACAAGTTGCAACAAGATTAGCAGGATATTCTACATTATTTAATATTGGTGGAACACAAAAACATACACCACGTGATATGCTTCATATTGTTATGTTAGATTATCTTGATGCAGGTGTTTCAACTTATCTACAATCTGATACATTCCATGATGAATTAGTTAAATTACCAAAAGCAGATGTTATTTCATGTTGGCAAGGAACAGGAACAAGTTTTGCATTAGCAGATACATCAAAAGTTTATGTTCAAGTTTTAGATAAAACAGGTACCAAACGTTCAGTTGAAAAAGCATATGTTGTTGCATGTATGTTTGATCGTGAAGCATTAGGTGTTACTGCATATAACAAAAGAGTTAAAGAACATTACAATGCAAAAGCAGAATTCTTCAACTACTGGTATAAAGAAGATGCAGGATACTTCAATGACTACAATGAAAACTTTGTTGTATTCTTGGTTGCATAATTGTATTTAACTTTATTAAAATAAAGGTGGTAGTTATCTATCACCTTATTTTTATGAAAGGATTTATATGTATAGATTAAAAATTAATTTAGATCAATTAATTAATGAATCACAATTTACAACATTCGCTTTCAATGATATTGAATCATTTGAAAATTTTTCTAATGAATCTTTAAACAAAATTTTTGTTTTAGGTTTTGAATGGGTGAGCAATCAGGCAACTGCAAGAATTATTTTTTCTGATTTTAATGAAGAAAATTATGATGTAACTTTAAGTGGAAATGATGTTTTAATATTATCTGATACAAACAATTATGTAATTATCCATGCAGAAATTCCTGATGTTTATAAAGAAATTATATATCAATATATAGAAGATGGAATTATTGAAGTATTACAAGATGAAAATAGTGAAGAAGTAACTTTATTAACATATAAACAAAATTCTGAAAATAATGAATTAAATAAAGATTTAATATTAGTAGGAATTATAAATGGTATATTCAATCATGCTATTGGATTAAAAAGTCTTGACATTGATGTTGTGGATTATGTTGATAAATATAATTACATTTATATTATTAAATTACATAGATATTATTATGTTGATTCTATTGAATTTGTTTCTGATGATATTACACGTTTACATTTACGTGAAGATGTTTTAATGTCATGGAAAAATCTCATTAAATTACAATCTGCATTTGTAACACGTTATCAATATTCTACAAATAAAAATTTAGTAGATAATAGATTACCTTTAGAAGATAAATTAACAATTGAAGATATAAGTGCATCTATGGTTGATACACCTGCAAGTTCTTCATTTAAAAATTGTGATTTAGATTATGATAATTCAGGGCAAACAGAATTAACAAGTTTTCCTAATGTTATGATTGTTACTACTCAAACTTATTATGATTCAAATTTAAATGTATTTAAAGCAGTTGCACCATCTAATAGTGGTTTGCCTGATATTTCTACACATTTAAATCCACAAGAAGATTTATCATTTATTCATTGGATTGATTTATGGAAATTTTTAAAAGCATATAGAAGTGATGATACTATTTCTTCATTTATTATTTCTGTTATTGTTTTACCTTTTAATCCTATAACTGCCTTTAATTTAACAACAGAAAATTTTTATCGTATTTATGTAAAAGACAAATTCATAGCAGATAATGGAACATATGTTGATATTAATACACCTGCTACTGCATTAAAAAGTTATAGATCAGATTTAACACATTCACCATCACCATATATTATTGTTAAAGATTTTACAATCAATGTTACTAATGAATTTTATTATCGTGAACCTTATGCAAATTATGAAATATATGTTGCATTTGTTGGTTGGGTAAAAATAGAGTTATCAAAAATTAATGGTAAACGTTTATTAATTTATTATTCTATTGATGTTAAATCAGGATTATCCACTGCATATATTTATAATTATACGGATAAATATGTTGTTTGGTCAGGAACATGCACATTAGGTTTAAAGATAGATTTAACTGTAACAAATCAAATGGAAAATACAAGACAAAAACAATCTAATGATCTAAACATGACACTTGGATTAGTTAGTAGTGCATTAACAATTGGTGTTGGTGTTGCAAGTGCAAATCCTATTGCAATTGCAGGTGGTGTATTAAGTGCAGGAAAAACAATTGCTTCTAATGTTAATGCTAATAGACACATTTTTGAAAGAGCATCTACAACATTTGGATCATCTGATGGTGCAATGCATTCTAATAAAGAAGTTAAATTAATAAGATCATATAATAAACCTATTGTAATTTCTGCTTCCACATATAACAGAATTCAGGGTAAACCTTACAATCAATATTTAGCAATATCTTCCATGAGTAGTGGATATATTGAAGTTGGTGAAATTCATTTTAATCCACATGGAAATGATATTTATCAAGATGAGATAAGTGAAATTACATCATTATTGCAAAATGGTGTAATAATATGATATATATTAAATAGAGTAATCTCCAAAATTATTCTTCTTCAACTGAAGATGCATCAAGTTTAAGGACACGTTCTTGGTGCATCTTTTATTTTCAAAAGTTTTTAAAAAGTTGTTGACAATACATTTAAACACTGCTATATTTAAGATGTCCAAAGGACAGAAAGAAGAATAAAATTATGACAAAAGAAAATTTTTTCAAATTATTAGAAAACAATGATGAAATCGAATTGATTTACTTTATCAATCGAAAAAACTCAAAAACAAGCAATGTTAAACATTTACGAAATGAATGATGTTGTTGATTATTATGATGGTTATGTTAAAGAAATTAGACATGTTAGTATATGCGATAATCATGTTCGTGTATGGCATGAATAGGGGATATTAATATGTATATTGAATTACAAAATAGTGTTTTTACTAAAGAATATATTAAAAATTTTAAAGAATTAGATTCTAACGTGGAAATTCATGAATATTCATGTATAACTTTTATTAGATCAACATTAAGGTCATATGTATGTATGGATTCGTTAAGAGTTTATACAACAATTAATGGTGAAGTTAAATATCTTTTTGATATTTCCATGAAAGATGTTGATGTTATTTTTGAATTATGATTATTGTTGAAGTTATTTTTATTAATAGAATTCTAAATAAATATATGGTTGAAGAAAAATGTTTTAATTGTCGCATTAAAGCATTAAGATTCATGTATGGTATGAGAAGAAAAGGACATATCATCAATGGTTGGCGTTGTGATCATGAAGAAGATAATGAATATTTATCAAAAAGATTTAAACTTAAAGATTGGTAGAAAGGAAATTATGGATACAGAATTAAAACAAATTTCATTTACAGATGGTGGTGCATATTTCTTATATTCATTACCTAATGTAACACGTGGAATGCATGGTAAAACTAAATCTAAAGTTGATGAAGTTTTAATATTGGGTGTTCCGTATAAATATTTACAAAATTATTGTGTTGAAAAGAACATAGTTATCACTAATAAAGCAGTTTATATTGATAATAAAAAGATACTTCAATATGATGGGAAAGGACATTATTTATGAAATCTTATAGATATGATTTGATATGTGTAAATGGTTTTACACCTTTAGGAATTATTGAAAACGAAAAATGTATGATCAGTATTCTTAAAAGTAAAAATGATTCAAGAAATAATAGGGAAATATCTTTTCATATAGCAATAAAAACATTTATGGAAGAATATTTAAGAATAATAAATGAAAGGGGTAAATAAATGAATTATTATATATTAGTCAATTCACCTGATGGATTTATTATTGAATCTGTTAATGGAAAAAAAGTCAATTATGCAAATGCATTTTACTATAAAAGAACATCATATGGTAAAAGTTATTATGTATTAGTTGATATTCAATCAGGTTTAGCAATTTGTTCATCAGTTGCATTAAAAAATTTGGAAGCAATGTTTCATGAAGTTGCAGAACAAAAATATTTATCTTTTATTAAAACAGATGCTTATAAAAATAAAGTTGATAAATTTCATGCTTTAGTAAAAGTTCATGAAAGGGGGAGTGCTTAATGAAATATCCATTACAAAAAGAATTAGAAAAAGATTTACAAGAATCAGTTGAATTATTAGAAGAAGCATTAGAATCTCGTGATGGTAGAAGATTAACTATTACAAGATGCTACTACAATGCTATTAAACGTATAGTTGCTATATGTGAAAATAGAAACAGATATTAATACGAAAGGAGAATAATATGAAAATTAAAGTATTAAAATCTAAAAAAACAACATTTCCATCTTATTTCACACCTGTAATGATCATTGTAAAAGGTGAAGAAGAAAAAGGTGAACAACAAAAAGGTTTAAAAGTTTTGTTCTCAAAAGAAGCAGACAAAAAATTACCTGTTGATTTCAAAGGTGGAATCTTTGAATTAAAAGGTGAAGATGTTAATGTTCCATTTGTTTACGAAATTAAAACAAATGCGAAAGGTGAAGATGATTATCCATTTGTTTACATCAAAAACTTTGATTCTTTAACACCATTAAAAGCACGTAAAAACACATGCAGATTTATTGGTATTGAAGAAGATACTGAAGAAGCAGATATTTAATTATCTTTATAGGTGGGTAATGTTTAATCATATTATCCACCTATTTTATCAAGAAAGGACAATATTATGAATGTTAAAGGATTATCAATAGAAGAAATAATGAATATAGATCTAAATTCTTTTAATAAACTAAATGAATCTGAATTACGTGCAATTACATCTCGTTTAGTTAGTGCAGGTAATAAAAGAATCAGAAGATTACAAGGTCATGATATTAATTCACCTGCTATTCAATCTTTAGGTGATGATAAAACGTTTTCAACTAAATTACCTGCAAACATTTCTAAACAACAACGTGTTAATAAATTAAGACAAGAATTTGCACGTGCAAGAAGTTTTTTAACATCTGAAACATCTACAATACGTGGTTATAAGAAATTCAAAAAAAGAACATTACGTAGAATAGCAAAAGAAATTGGTATTTCAACACGTGAATTAGAAAAAAAAGTTAATGTAAATAAATTATTCAATTTATTACATAAGGCACAATCTGATGGTATTGCATCATCTTATCGTGGATCTAAAGGATCACTTCAAGCAAGAAATACAATTGCAGAAATATTAATTGAAGATCCTGATATATCTGATGAAGATTTAACTAAAAAATTAGAAAATGCATTAGAAGAATTATATGAAGAAGATGAATTAGATGAAACAGAAGAATTTGATTTATGACAAATTTGAATTAATAAATCAATTTGATAAATTATCTGATTTCAAAAAATATATATCTACACTTAAATATAAAACAATAAAAACAAATAAAGGAATTTCATATGTAAATTTACCATGTGCAATTGACATTGAAGTTTCTTCATTTTATGACACCAAAAATGAAAAAGTAGGATTGTTATATTGTTTTACACTTGGAATAAATGGTCATTCTTATTTAGGTAGAACAAAAGATGATTTATTAAATTTAATATCTTTTATTATAGATACTTTTACGTTATCTAAAGATAAAAGATTGATTTTCTATGTTCATAATTTATCATATGAATTTCAATTTTTCATGAAATGGTTTCAATGGATTTCAGTCTTTGCTTTAAGAAATAGAACACCTGTTAAGGCAGTTACATTTGATGGAATAGAATTTAGATGTTCTTATTTATTATCAGGATATTCACTTGAAAAAATCGGTGAACATCTTACTACATATAAAGTTAATAAAATGGTTGGTGATTTAGATTATAGAAAAATTAGAACACCTATGACACGTTTAGAAGATGGTGAAATAAAATATGTATTAAATGATGGTTTAATCGTTATGTCTTACATAATGGAACAAATTGAAGCACATAAAAATGATATTACTAAAATACCTTTAACAAAGACAGGTGAAGTCAGAAAATATTGCAGAAACATGTGTTTATATGGTGGTGGTGGAAGTCATAAAAATTCAGTTAGATCATTTTTAAAATATCATTATTTCATTCATAATTTAACAATCCAAAGTATAAATGAATATAAACAACTTAAACGTGCATTTAGTGGTGGATTCACACATGCTAATCCTTTAATTGTTGGTAAAATTCAAAAAGATGTTTCAAGTTATGATTTTACATCTTCATATCCTGCAGTTATGTTATCTGAAAAATATCCTATGACTAATGGAAAACTTGTTTCTGTTAAATCCAAAGAACAATTTTATAAATACATAAATGCATATTGTTGCTTATTTGATGCTACATTTACAAACATTGAATCTAAAATATGGTTTGAACATTATATATCACAATCTCATTGTTACACATGCATTAATTCAAAAATTGATAATGGAAGATTAATTAGTGCAGATGAAATATCAATAACGTTAACTGAACAAGATTTTAAAATTATTGAAAAAACATATTCTTGGCAACATCTTAAAATTAAAAACTTCAGAATCTATAAACGTGATTATCTTCCTAAAGAATTTATATTAGCAATCATAAATCTATATCAAAAGAAAACTGAATTAAAAGATGTAAAAGGAAAAGAAGTTGAATATTTACATTCAAAAGAATTATTAAATTCATGTTATGGCATGTGTGTAACTGATATATGCAGGGAAGAAATAGAATTTTCTTATAAAACTAATTCTTGGAAAGAAACAAGATCAGAAAAAGATTATGAATCAGATATTAAAAAATATAATGATTCTAAACAAAGATTTTTAGCATATCAATGGGGAATATGGGTGACTGCATATGCACGTGCTAATTTATGGAATGGAATACTAACAATTGGAAATGATTATTGTTATTCAGATACTGATTCATTAAAAATCATTAATAATGATAAACATAAACAATATTTTATTGATTACAACAATAACTTAATTGAAAAACTAAAAAAGATGTTAAATCATTATAATTTATCATTTGATTTAATATCACCAAAAACAATTAATGGTGAAACAAAAATAATTGGATTATGGGAATATGAATATACATGTGATTTTAAAACATTAGGTGCTAAACGTTATATTGTTAAACGTGGTGAAAAATATGAAATTACCATATCAGGATTAAACAAACAAACAACTTTGAATTATTTATTAAGAACAAATAAAAATCCTTTTAAATACTTTAAAAATGAAATGTATATACCTGCAACATATACCATTGATGATATAATATATATTGGAACAGGAAAAAATACACATACATACATAGATGAAGAAAGAAAAGGAATTATAAAAGATTATTTAGGATCATATTATGAATATCAAATTGATTCATGCATACATATGGAAGAAACAGACTATACTTTATCGTTATCAAGTGAATATATTGATTTATTATTTGAAATAGAAAGGATTGAATTCAATTAATGGCAACTAAATATTATGATGTGAAAACGTTAATAAATAGAGTTCCTGATGCACACTACTATATTGTCATTGGTGAACGTTCAAATGGTAAAACATATTCAATTCTAAATCATTGTTTAGAAGATTATTTTAAATATGGACATGAATTTGTATATATTAGAAGATTTGATGAAGATATTAAATATTCACGTGGTAGTCAGATATTTAATGCATTAATAAATAATAAAGTCATTGAAAAATTATCACATGGTGAATGGAATGATGTTTATTATTATGCAAGAAAATGGTATTTCAGGAAATTAGATCCAAAGAATCCAAAAAATACAATCATATCAGATGTTCCATTCGCATATGCTATTTCATTGACATCTGAAGAACATGATAAATCAACATCATATCCTAAAGTGAAAAACATCTTCTTTGAAGAATTTTTATCACGTGATAATTATTTAACAGATGAATTTATGATTTTTGAAAACACATTATCCACGATAATACGTTTAAGAAATGATGTAAAAATCTTTATGGCAGGTAATACAATCAATAAATATACACCATACTTCAATGAAATGGGATTAACTAATGTTAAAAACATGCAAGTTGGTGCAACTGAAATATATACATATGGTGATTCAGGATTAAAAGTTGCAGTGGAATTTTCAGTTCTTCCATCAAAAAATAAAGAATCAAATGTTTACTTTGCATTTGATAATCCAAAATTGAGCATGATACGTGGTGATGGTGGCATATGGGAAATTGACATATATCCACATTTAACAAAAGACATGAAATATAAACCTAAAGACATAATATATAAATATTATGTTATATGGGATAATGATATTTTACAATGCGATATTGTCAGATTAGATGATCTTGCATTTACATTCGTTCACAGAAAATCATCACCTATTAAAGAAGATAATACAAATATTGTATATTCAACAGAACATAATTCTAAACCTAATTATAAAAGAAGAATCATAAAAGCAACTAATCATGTTGAAGAAATAATATTATGGTTTTATAAAAATGAAAAAGTCTTTTATCAATCAAATGAAATTGGTGAAATAATGAGAAATTACATTTTATGGTGTAAAAAAACACCTATTGAATATTAGTTACTAAACAATCGTTTACTGAATAATAAAATTTTATTCATTGATGTTTTAACCTACACTACACACCACCACACCACCATCATGATGTCGCAACATGATGCAACTACAGGTTGACACACTCAACAATTTGTTGTGTAAACTTTTCTTTACATCATTTAATTTGCAAAGGTAAAGGGCAAGGGGGGGACCGC
>JAGCBE010000488.1 GCA_017652345.1 Methanobrevibacter sp. | reverse complement strand
CTCAAAACTATCGGTAAGTTGCTTGATGAAAAAATCGTACTTGAAGGTATGTCAACTATTGTGTTGAAAACCAATGTAGCAGATGGTAATTATACATTTGTTACTCAAAACAACGGTAAAGATACTGTTAAATCACCGTTTGGCATGTTTCCTTCACGTGCAATTCAGAATGATCTTAAATACGTTGATGAAAAGATCCGTAATTATTACGGTTTTGATGGTGCAGTATCAGATGCTGATATTGATGCAATGGATAGTGAAGCGGTTGTTGAAACACCTGAACCTAGAAAGCGTGTTAGAAGATCTGAAACAGTAGCAGAACCTGTTAATGATGAACCTGTTAATGCAGAACCGGTTGCTGAACCAGTAACTGCACCTGCACCGGTATCTGAACCAGAACCAGCACCGGTTACTGAAGAAGCACCGGTACGTAGACGTAGACGTAAACCGGTAGCAGAACAGGCTGAAACACCTGAAGATTTTTCTGATTTACCGTTTGCTATTCCTGAAACACCTGAAGGTGTTACTGAAACTATTGTACCACGTAGACGTAGAAGAACTGTTGAACAGTCTGAAAATGGGGGTAATTGAACATGAATGATAGTATGATGGATTTTTCAGCGTTTGATAACGCTATTGATGAACAGTTTAAGAAAGATCTGAAAGAAGCAAAAGAAAATTCTGCATCTGCTGAATATCCTGAAATTCCAAAAGGTGATTATGTGGTCAAGGTTGACAAAATGGAAATCAGACCAACTAAAACCGGTGAACCAATGTTTTCATGCAGAATGAGAATTACTGAAGGAACTTTTAAGAACAAATGCATTTTCTTTAACCGTAAACTGTTTGGTAATAAGGTTTCTGATAACTGGAATGATGCTAAAGCTATTCAGACTGTAGTTACTTGGCTTGATAATCTTCAAACTGAAACCATACCTGAATTCACTACATACAGTGATTTTAATGATGTTATTCTTGATATTTTCACTGAATGTGAACAGGATAAACTTACATTCAATGTAAGTTATGATCCTAAAGCGTTTAACGCTATTACCATTAATGGTGTTTTTGAAACGTAAACTGATTTATTACTATGGGTGGTGATACGGCCGGGTGTTTATGCACCCGGCTATTCACTAAAGAAAGGATTTTACCGTATGATCATTGGTTATGATTTTGAAGTGTTCAGATACAACTGGTGTGTTGTATTCATAGATCCAATTAACCATGAACGTAAGGTTATTTGGGATAATCCGGAAGAACTACGTATATTTCATATGGCACACAATGATAGCATATATATTGGTTATAACTCACGTCATTATGATCAGTATGTTATGAAAAGTATCATTTGTGGGTTTTCTGCGTATAAGATAAACAATTTCATCATAAAAGATAAACAACCCGGCTGGAAGTTTTCAGATGCTTTAAAGCGTGTGAAGATGCTGAACTATGACGTGATGCAGTCGGAAAAATCACTAAAACAACTTGAAGCGTATCAAGGTCATAATATACATGAAACTTCAGTACCGTTTGATATTGACAGGCCGTTGACAGATGAAGAAAAACGTGAAACTGAAGAATACTGTACAAATGATGTTTTGGAAACACTGAACGTGTTTTTACTTACTAAATCTGATTTTGATGCGGTTATCGCACTGATTAAGATGTTTCAGTTACCGTTTAGTAATATCTGTAAAACTAAAGCACAAGTGGTTACAACTGTACTTGAGTGTGAAAAAGAGGTATGGTTTGATGAATGGGATCTATCAGTATTACCAGGTATCAAACTTGGTAAATATGAGAATGTAAAAAACTGGTTCTTTGATCCAGCTAACCACTGGTACGAAAAAGACGGTAAAAAGAACAGTGGTTTCAGTTTCCATATTGCAGGTGTTTTACATAATCTTGGTTTTGGTGGTATTCATGGTGCAAGGAATAAATACAATTATGTGTGTGATCCTGAACACCTGATTATTCACGTTGATGTTGAAAGTTATTACCCTTCACTAATGGTTGAATGGGATCTATTGACCAGAAACGCACAACGGCCTGAACGTTTTGCTGATATTAAGGAATACCGGTTGAAACTTAAACATGAAGGTAAGAAAAAAGAACAGGCACCGTTGAAAATCGTTATCAATGGTGCATATGGTATTTGTAAAGATAAAACAAGTTCTGCGTATGATCCTAGAAACGCTAACTTGATATGCATAAACGGTCAATTAATGTTAGTTGATCTAATTGATAAACTGGAAAGTGTACCAACATTTGAACTGATACAAAGTAATACAGATGGTTTGATAGTTAAAATTCACCGTGATTACTTTGAACAGTTAGATGATGTGTGTTTTGAGTGGGAAACCAGAACACGTATGAAACTTGGTTTTGATTATGTATCACGTATTTTTCAAGGTGATGTTAATAATTATCTGTTTCAGTTTCTGGAAAGTGGTAAATGGGAACGTAAAGGTGCTTATGTTAAAGAACTATCACCACTTGATAATGATTTACCAATTATCAACACGGCCATCTGTAACTACTTTATGAAGGGTATTTTACCTGCAAAAACTATTATGAATTGT
Organism: Methanobrevibacter sp.; assembly: GCA_017652345.1. The sequence goes on along the minus strand of JAGCBE010000488.1, from coordinate 2,533 downwards.
CATAACTATATGGAATTCCAGAAAGTAGTGAAACTTAGTCCTAAGTATAAGTATGTAGAACACAACGGTATTAAGTATGATCAGAAATGTTTTCGTGTGTTTGCATCTACATGTACTACAGATGGTTCTATTTATGAAGTTAAAGATAAACGTAAAGATAAGTACGCTAATACACCGGATAGATGTTATATTGAAAACGGTGCAGTATCTGAAATGATGATACCGGCCACACTAAACAAGGAATGGTACGTTGATCTAGCTGAAAAGCGTATAAAGGATAAATGGGGTATAGATGTTAGATACGGAAAGGGGTTGTGTTGATGTTTAAAAACTATGTACCAACAAAAGACAAAAAGTGTACTATGTCTTTTAAAGATAAATCTGCTGATGAACTGTTAACACTGGATCAGGTAAAAAAATATCCTGAATACGCTGGTGTACTTGATGATGATACGGTTCTAATTGATGTTGATGATGAAGATGCATCTGAAATACTTCTTTCTATTGTTGAAAATCAGGATCTGAAGTGTAGAGTATATAAAACCACACGTGGTAAACACTTTTTATTCAAGCGTGGTGAAATGCTTGATAAATGCTATACACATCAAAAAACGGCTATCGGTATACCGGTTGATGTTAAATCAGGTAATAAGAACTGTTATGAAGTTCTGAAGTTTAACGGCCGTGAACGTGAAATACTGTATGATATTTTACCGGGTGAAGATTATGATGTATTACCTAAATGGTTAACCATTGTACCGGTTAAAGAACTTTCATTCCTAGATATGAAATCTGGTGATGGTAGAAATCAGGCACTGTTTAATTATATTCTTACGTTACAGGGTAATGGTTTTACAGTGGAAGATATTAAAACGTGCATTACCATTATCAACAACTTTGTTATGAAGGATCCGTTAGACGATAAAGAACTATCTGTTATCATGCGTGATGATGCTTTTAAAAAACCAGTGTTTTTTAATAAGGGTAATTTCCTGTTTGATAAGTTTTCAGTATTCATGCGTAATGAATGTCATGTTATCCGGATCAACGGTAACTTGCATATTTATCAGAACGGTGTTTATGTTGCAGGTAAAAATGCTATCATGTCGAAAATGATAGAGTATATCCCAACACTGAAATCTTCACAACGTAAAGAAGTGTTGGATTATTTGGAACTGATAGTAGATGAAGCAGATTATAAAGATACAAGTAACTACATTTGTTTCAAAAACGGTATTTACGATATTACTACTGATGAACTGTTACCGTTTAGTCCTGAAATCATAGTAACTAATAAGATCAACCACAACTATAACCCTGATGCAACTTCTGAAATACTTGAAACCATGCTGAATAATATCAGTTGCGGTGATGCAGGTATCAGATCCTTACTTGAAGAAATGGCCGGGTATTGCATGTACAGACGTAATGAATTGAGAAAAGCGTTTATTTTGACCGGTGATAAAAAGAATGGTAAAAGTACATATCTGGATATGGTCACACGTATGTTAGGTGATAATAATATTTCTGCACTGGATCTATCAGATCTATGTACCACGTTTAGGCCGGCTGAAATCGTTGGTAAACTTGCAAATATCGGTGATGATATTGGTGATGAATTCATTAAAAATCCTGCTATTTTTAAAAAAGTTGTTTCGGGTGATCGTATCACGGTTGAAAAAAAGGGTGCAGATCCGTTTCAGTTTAGTAACTATGCTAAACTTTTATTCAGTGCTAATGATATACCACGTATTAAAGATAAATCAGGTGCGGTTATTGACAGATTAATCATCATACCGTTTAATGCTACATTTGATAAAAATTCACCTGATTTTGATCCGTTCATCAAGTACAAACTGCGTAAACCAGATGTTATTGAAGCGTTTATACAATTAGCTTTAGATGGTTTATGTAGGGTTTTGACTAATCAGGAATTCACCACAACTGAAGCGGTTACTAAAGAACTGGAAGAATACGAACTGAATAACAACCCGGTGTTACTGTTCTTCAAAGAACATAAAGTTATTGATCAAACAAGTTCAGGTGCTTACCGTGATTACAGAATGTTCTGCGTGGAAAATAACTATAATCCAATGTCACAAATAGAATTCAGTAAAACGGTACGTAAAACTTTTGGTTGTCATGTGGAAGAACGTAAAATTGATGGTAAAAGGGTAAGGGTGTTTGTGAAATGACAACCACCACCACTAACATAATTGATGAACCTAAATGTGATGCGTGGAAATCTTATAACTGTAAACCTATAACCACTGCATGTTGTAATTGTGTAATGAATAGGATCATGCAAAAGTGGGTAACAATTCAACCACAACCAGATAATTTAACATTTGACACACAATAAATTGTGTACTACAATAGGTGTATAGTTATTGTAGAAAGGTTGGTGTTGGTTATTGAAGCATGTTATTGGTAATACACCACATTGTATTACATGTAAGTATTTTGTAGAAAATAATGAACATGATAAAAACGAATGTGATGGTTGGTGTACAAACGGATTATACATCAATGG
>JAGCBE010000487.1 GCA_017652345.1 Methanobrevibacter sp. | reverse complement strand
CTGTTGATGATTAGGAGAAACCCAGCATTAGATTGGCTGCCTGTTTCGAGGGTTACTCGTGGAGGAAAGGGTAAACTACCTGTGAAGCACGAGAGTTAGTATACGGGCAAAATATCAATTTAATATTTAATAATTTTTATAGATTAATTCAATTTAATCTATTTTATTAAATATCTACTTTTAAACATCTGCTTTTTTTAAAACTTTTCCAAGATTTTACCATATACTCGTTTCAGTTCTGGTGGTGAATTGTTATACATTCTTTTTATGATTAGTTCTGGTGTACTTTTTGCCAAGTAATGCATCTTAGGTGTTCTATCCACAATAAGGTTATAGTTTTCATCAAGACCTGTAGCTTCTATTCCATCAACACGGATATCTGTGTATTTCATTAGCTCATTTGCCATGTGGGTTACGATTATAGCAAAGGAATTGCTCTCCTCAATCATTTCAATGAAACTGGAAATGATCTTTACAGCTGCTTCCAATTCTGTAATTCCCTCAAGTTCATCAAGGAGAACCAATTTTTCGCTATCGCTTGTAACGATTGGCATGAATACATTCAGGAATGATTCGAATGCTCCAGCATCTAAAGATCTCTTTTTGGAAAAGTGATATATTTCATCCAATAACTTTATCTTAGCGGATTTAGCTGGAACTGGAAGTCCCATCTGTCCAAGAATGGCTATTTGGCTAATGGTTTCAAGGAGGGTTGTTTTACCTCCACTGTTTGCTCCAGTCAACAATGCAATGTTTTCCTCTTCATTCAACTTGTAATCCACTCTTTGAATTCCATCTTTAATGGTTCTTTCCCTTAAGCATAAGTTCAAGTGCAATGCTTGGTGAAGATCATATTCATTGCTGAACTCTGGCTTGTTCAAGTCATAAAGATAAGCAAAGCTTCCTAAAGCGTATTCATAGTCAAACTTGATTATGTCACTGACTTCCCTTTCAGCATCTTCCTTGATGGATGCCAATTGTTCTGCAGCAGTGGACTTCTTATCAAAGTAATTATTTTCAGAATTTGAAAGGATTTCTGTTTTCACCCTTTCCATTTCCATGTCATCGATTTCAATCGGATACTTTCTGATGAATGGGTCAAAATCAATGCCACTTTCCAACTTGATTGTTTCCTTTGATTTACTTAAAATTTCGTTAAATATTTCTTCTAGTTTTGGTGGTAAAGCATTGTTTAATAAGTCGAGAACTTCATCTCCTTCAAGGTCAATGTTTTGAATCCTTTCTTTTAGTTCACGGTCTATATATCTCTTCTCATTATTAACAATTTCATCCAAATCCACTTCTTTGGTTTTATATGAATCAAGCTCATCAAGTATTGGGCTAATGTCATTAAGGACAGTTTCCTCACCTAATATTCCTTTTATTTTGGAAACTCTTTCAAACAAATCCCTGTTTTCCTTGAAATAGTCTAAAATCACTTCAGGTACGAGCTGATAGATTGGAGCATCCTTGTTTATCATGATTAGATTAGGCATGTCGCCCAAGTCAATGAATCCTTCAGTGTAAATGTAATAGATGAGTTCATATCCCCTAAGTTCTTCTTGGAAGAATGGGGAATCAGATGCAGTCATTATTGTGTAGTACTTGTTCAATCCAAGATCCATTAAATAATCAGCATCTTCATGGCTTTCCACGAGAATGGCTTTGCTTGCATCATAATTAGGTTTTGATGCCTTAGGATCATGGAGATTTTTCATCAGTTTATCAAGGTCATATAATGGAAGGTTGCTTACCTTTTCTTTAGCATTCATTACAAAATTCAATCTTTCCTCGATGATTTCCTCATCTTTTATAGGAGCAAGGAGCAAAATTCTATTTTTGGCATAACTTGTATTTGAATAGCTTACAATCTTTTCAATGATTTCCTCGTAAAGTTGGATTGCCCTATCGCTTTTCAAGAATTTTTGAGCAGGATTTCCGATTAATTGATTCATTATTTCAATAGCTTTCCTTTGGCTGATTCCTTCAATATTGATCAATCTCTCTAAATCAAGGTTTTCAATAACTTGATTTAATTCCTCTTCCCCTCCTAACTCATCGATGATCTTTTGGGATAATTTGTCTCCAATTCCCTTAATGTTTTGTAATTGTGCTCCTTCCATACGATTACCTCATTTTATGAATATGAGAAAGTAAATATTTTTTAGTGGTTTTGTTTATTTAATTTTAGCATATAGTTAATTTTTTTTATTTTTCTATTAATTTTTAAATCTTTTGATTTCAAATAACTTGAATTTTCATTTGATTAAAATATTGCATTGATTTTGAAAAGTCATGCTATTTCAATCCCTTTTCAAAGTTTGCTTTTGTCAAGGCAGGACAATGTTCATCTATGACTTCTTTAGATTCCTCCAAAGTGCTTTCGCCATCAATAATGGCTCTATAAGCTTTTCCAATATCCTTTATGTAGTCTAAGGATTTCCATCTTGCATCTATTGAAAAGCTGTAAATTCCTATTGATTTCAAGTAATCGATATCCTCAATCAAGCAAAGCTCTTCACAGTTCAATATGATAATAGTATCCTCATTCAAATTGGTTTTGATTGGATAATATTGGTCTCTCCTGTTTTTCAGATAGTATTCATTAGTGTCAATGTAATATTCGCTTTCCTTGAAATTCTTATTCAACTTTCTTTGCTTTTGATTGTATTTATTGATGAGTTTCAATTGCTTTTTGGAAATCAGTTCCTTTCTTGTTACCATTGATTCTATATTTCCATGAACCAAGAGTTCCAATTCTGGAAGTGAGGTATCTTTTGACATTTCCTTATAGTAATCTTCCATCAAATCCTTAATGTTTTTCTTATATATCTCAGGAGATATGGATAATGCTTTATAATTATTCAACTCCAATAGGGTTTCTATATTATATGCATTTATTGGATAATTTCCATAAAGTTCCACACCAAACTTGTCTTTTAATGAATCATCTAATCCAATTAAACTGGTCATAATGTCAATGTGCAGATTCATCTTTTTAAGAATTCCCATAATCTTAATTATTGATTCCTTAGATTGCTTGTGTGCAATGTCTGGAAGTTTCCAAATTAGTTCATAATCATGATCTTTAGTAATTTCAATAGCTTCCTTCAGGAAATTGACACAGTAGCTTATGTTCAATTCATGTTCCTGGAGAGATTTGTTTTCAATAATCTCTTGGTTAATCTCTTCAAAGTCCTTGTTTGGAGGTATTTCCAAATAGATTCTATCAAAAACAGATTCTTCCTTGCTTAATTCTTTTAGGATTTCCAAGCTATTGATATATGCTGATAGCTTATAGTCATTTTCTATGCTTTCAACTTTTGATTTCAAATCAATTCTTTTTCTCAAATCCTCATTTAAGCCATTGATGTTTTCTTCAGCTATTTTCACATCCTCT
>JAGCBE010000486.1 GCA_017652345.1 Methanobrevibacter sp. | reverse complement strand
TTTTTTTATAGTTTTTTAAATTAAGTTTATATGCAATGAGTTAACATATATAATAATGTTAATAATTTTTTATATTATTTAATTTTATTATTTTATAAAAAATTTCATAGATAATATCAATTTTTTTCAATGCGAAGGTATTTTTATGTTAGAAAAGGAAGTCAAACAATATAAGAGAGGAAACAGTTTCACTTATCGTATCGACCTATCAAAAAAAGATAACTTTGAAGGTGGAGAGAAGGTAATGATTCTTAGGATAAGTGAATATGAATCTTATCTGCAGGAGATCGATGATCTTAAAGCTAAAATTGACGATAATAAGAATACCATTTCAGATTTGAAGCAATCACGCAGTGAAGCGGATTCCTCCATAAATGAAATTATGGAACAAAGGAATCAGGAGATTTCAGACAAGAATAAGGAAATCATGGACTTGGTTGAGGAAAACAAATCTGCCATTGCAAAATGCTATGAAATTATTGATGAGAAAGATCAGCTTATCAAACAGGCTAATGAAGAGATTAGGCTTGAAAGGGCAAAGTCTGATTTAGCCATGCAAAAGGCTGAAGAAAATCTCCTTGAAGAGAGGAAAAGACATGATGAATTGGTTCTTGAAAAGGACAAGGAATTGCATAATGTCAACCAGCAACTTCAGGACAGCCTTAAGGAAATCGCTTATAAAGATCAATTGCTAACTGCTGACAGGCTTTTAATTGACAGATATAAAAACAGAAGCTTCATTGATCGTCTATTAAACAGACAACCTGATGACAGCGACTTGCAAATTGACAGCAAGCCAAAGGAAACTTATGTCTTGGAAGCTGAAAAACAAGATGATTAATCATCATCTTCTATTACTCTATTTTTTTATTATATTGTTATTCTATTTTTCTAGTTTTTTTATTTCAAAATTGTAATGTCATTTTATTTTTATGAATATTCAATTCATATGCATTTTTCATTCTTTGAGTTGTATTTTTGGCCTGATTTTCATTGTAACTCTTAGACATAAATTTCAAGTGTATAATGAGTTAACCTGTTATTATCATTTTTTGCCGATTTCAGGGCCAGAAATTCCTTGACGTTAGTTTCAAGTGTAAGTTTTTTTAGAATTTTTCAAATGTTTTTTCAATGTCATTATCAAAACATAATCATGTTAATTTACTTTCATCATCATTTCAAATCTTTTGTAATATCATTTATTTTGAGGATTTTCAGCGATTTTTTCTTGTCAAAAATGACATTATCATGAAATTTTCATAAATTTTTTAATTTTTTTCTAGATCTTCATCAAAATTTCACGATTTTTTGTATTACCTGACGATTTTTTTATCTATTGGAACATTTGTTTCATAGTATTAAAATCATTCCTCTTAAAATAAGTGTCTTTTTCAGTATCTTGTATACTTTTCATATTCTCTAAACATTTTTCGATACACTTTTTTTCTTTTTCAATGGAAAATTTTTTCAATTTTTTATTTCGAGTAGGAGGATTTCAATTGTTTTCAAACCCCTAAACTTTGATTTATAAAAATTTTTTAAGAATTGCACATTTAATAAAATTATTATAATAGTTTCAACAAAGTTAAAATAATGCTTTATTAAGGGGTTTTTATGAACTTTAATTTTAAAAACGGAAATTTTGATCTATTCAATCCACTGATTCTTGTAGTTATGACAATACTCTTTCTAATCATAGCTATGCCTATGTGGTATTTTTATCAGGAATTGCCTTCTCCTAATTTAGACTTGTATCTCTATATTGGATTAGGACTTTTGTTCTTTATTTTTGGTGTTTTCCTATCTAATTACATCTTAAGCAAAAAATATAAGATTGATGCAAATTCTAACATCAAAAAAGTTTTAAACCCTGAAAAATTATCATTATCTGATTCATATTCCAGAAATGAATTGATTCTTGTGGGACTGGTTTTATTAGGCATTCTCTTGCAGGTTATAAACATAGCTTTATTGGGAGGAATTCCCCTTTTCTCTGCTACATTAAAGGCAAAGGCAGCAACTAAAATATGGTTAATTTCATACATTATTTTCTTGCCTTCCATCAATCTATTGCTTGCAAGATACAATAGAAAATCCCATTATCTATTGCTATTGATTGGTTTAGTCCTGTTTGCTCTAACTGGATATAGAACCACTCCTATTGCAATCATGCTATCTGCACTCATAACCTTGTACTATACAAGGGATGTTGATTTGAAATACATTATTTTAGCTATTTTAGCTATTGCAGTGGTGCTTTTGGCAGTGGGATTCATTGCAGTTCAAGCCATCAGCTGGCAGCACTGGTCATTGAATCCTGTAGAGTTGGTTTCTTATAGGGCAGCATTTACATTGAATATACTTTCCAAGGCGATAGAAAACCAATTCGCTACAATGGGCAATCTATTCTATGCAACATTAACAGGATTCTTCACACATTCAGATGCGAGAGTTTTAGTTGGGCAAGCTACATTAGGCCAGGTTCATTCCATAACCTCAACAATATTCGGCCCTGCATTGCTTGACTTTGGTATCCTTGGAATGGTTATACAAATGTTTTTATTAGGCCTTATCCTAAAGACATTGCATAGCATACAAAATTACAAAAAAGAAATCTTTTCAGCATTTTATGGAATTTTGCTTGCACAAACAATAATTTGGATAGAGACAGGCCCAACTGATGTTGTTGTTTGGCTATTCTATATAATAGGAATTTTCCTTATCATCCATTTCCTAAGGGGTGCAAAACATGAAATCTAAAAATATAGCTATTGCAGGAGAGATCACCCCCTCTAAAACAATCATTCCTATCATAGAAAAGTTAAGGGAGAGGGAGAATGAAGGCAAATTAAGCTTTAAAATCAATAAGATAATAGGCCTTTATCATGGAGAATCCTCAAGAGATTTTCTTGAACCTTATTGTGATGAAACTTATTCTATTGGAGAAGGCAGAAGAGGGAAAAAGAATTCCGCAGGAAAATTGGCATACCTCATTTCAAAGGATATACTAAAGTCATTCAACGCCCTTAAAGGAAAGGATATTGACTTATTGATCACTGCAGGAAATGCTGGAGATGTTAGAAAAGCAATTGTAGCTGCAAATATTTTGAATATTCCAGTTTTGCATATAGAGCAGGATATCTACAATCCTATTGAAGTCATTTCACAAGCAAATCTTGTAACTGTTCCTTCCATTGAATATAAGGGGTATCTGGAGAAAAACTATGACCTTAAAAACGTTGTCAACATAGATGGATATCCTATGGCAAAATATGTTGACAATTACATAAAAGGAGATAATCTAATAGATAAGGATGAAATCTACGGTGAATATGGAATGAAGGAATTTGTCCTTGTAGTACTCGGTGGAGATTTGAAGGATGATGACATTGAGCCATTGATAAGGGCTGTTGAAGAGCTTAATCTAAAGGCATTGATTGCCCCTTACAGATTTGATAGGGACATGGTTCAGGAATTGGTCCTATCACCTAACATCAAGGTTTTGCCCCAATATGTTGATTTGCTAAGCTTTATGAACGCTGCATCCCACCTGATTTATGCTGCAGGTATGGGAATGACAATTGAAGCGGGTGTGTTCAATATCCCATCATTGAAAATAGAGGGATTCCATAAGACCCATGGCAGTGTGGATTTGGCAAAGGAACTTAACATTCCAATCGTAAAAATAGATGAAATTCCAATGGCTTTTGAAAATCTACCAGACCAAAAGGAATCAGGTCTTGTAAAAGATAGTGAGATAGCTATTGAAAAATTAGTGGATTTGATAAATGATTTTGATGAAAAATCACTAAAAAGAAGCGGATTTAAATCCACTAAGCAAATTTGGAATAGCCGTAAAGTATACAGATAATTTAATTTTTTTATTTTTTCGCTAAAATTTTTTATAGCTTTTTATAGCTTTAACTTTTAGAATTCTTTTTTTTAATCAGCATCCTCATCCATGGTTTCAAGCAAAAAGCTTACAGGACGGAATCCATCATTGCATGAGATCATTGCTGATTTCTTATTTTTCATCCAACCATCGTAAAAGTCTTCTGCACCATTTGCCAAACCCATTACAAATGGGGATAATACTTCCCATGCGCTTGGACAGAAATTCTCTGGCTTTTCCCAACCATTGGCAATGAAGACATCTCCACATTCAACATCGCATTCATGTTCCAATGGATTTTCATACTTTTCAATCAACTCATCATGCCTTACTTTCTTCATGACTGTAATCTTAACTTTTTTCAATTGATTCACCTAAAAACTTTAATCTGTTTTTTAATTATCTTTTATTTCTTATCATTTAAATATTTTAAAAATTGAAAAGCAATCAATACTTAATTTCCTCATCAAAAAATTTTAAATATCATAATCCCTTTAAATTTAAATGGAATACTATTTTTTTTAATTGATAGGAAAGGTTTTAGAATGGATAAGAAATTAGTTATCAGATACGTTTTACTAATAATTGGGGTGACCATAATGTCTTTAGGCATTGCATTATCCCTTAAGTCCACTTTAGGCACTCCTCCTATATCATGCATTCCTGCTGTTCTATCTGTTGCTTTTCCTTTGACTGTAGGAGAATTCACAATAATTTTCAATGCCTTGCTTGTCATATTCCAAATGGTTCTTTTAAGAAAAATCACATTATCACAAATAGCTCAAATGCTTGTATGCATTCTCTTTGGCTATATGATAGATTTCAATTTAGTTGTTATTGATTTCATCAATCCAACAAATTATATTATCCAATGGATCTTGCTTATAATAAGCTGTCTTGTTCTTGCATTCGGTCTTGTCATTGAAGTAAAGTCAGACATTACCATGCTTCCTGGAGACGGTGCTGTAGTGGCGATAGGTGAAGTGTTGAACAAGGATTGGGGTAAGGTTAAGCCATTTTTTGATGTTACTGTTGTGAGCATCGGTGTCATTTTGGCATTGGTATTCATAGGCCACCTTGAAGGGGTTCGTGAAGGAACCATTTTTTCAGCTGTTACAGTTGGTTTCATCATTCAATTTTATGATAGGATCTTTGGATACAAGATTGATGATTACCTTAAAAAATAAGCTATTTTTCATAAAAATCTTTTGTTGAAAATCTTTGATTTTTTCATCTAATTTTTCGATTTCACTATATTCTCTGATTGTCCTTTTTTCTTAAAAACAAGCCTTAACTGACCTTTGTTTTTCACTGATTTTTTAATAATTTTACAAAAGTAATATTCTATTATATAAATGTTTTGTTTTGTTTTTTTACATTAACTTTATAATATGTAAATTATATAAATATACTTGTGATATTATGGTAGTTAAAATCGCTATATTAAGAAGTGGTAATATTGGTACTTCACCAATATTAGATTTATTATTA
>JAGCBE010000485.1 GCA_017652345.1 Methanobrevibacter sp. | reverse complement strand
TTAAGTCGTCACGACTGAGATTTTCAAAATCAATATTGGATAGATTAGACATTTTACACCTAGTGTTGAAGATGATTTAATATGTTTTCATTTTTATTTAATTATCCTTCAATCTCGTCTCTTTCAGTAGCGGTTACTTCAACGTATAATGGGCCGAATCCAGATTTGTCTTTCCAGATAGCAACAAAAGTTCCTACATTAGGCATAAGGAATAGCTTGTATTCAACATGCAATCCCATAGCTTCCAATTGCTCTTTCATTTTGAGCAATCCTCCACTGTCCGGTGCTACACCACCTTCTTCTCCATCCCTAATATATGAATCTACTTTCTCAACAAACTCCTTACCGTCATCTGATAAGACATCAACCTCTTTAGCTTTAAGAATGTCTTCAAGTTCCGCCAATTTAGCTTCCATTTCATCAATTTCTATTGGGTCACGGCTTATGCCTCTTACGATAACAACATGTTCCCCATGAAATGCAGGTCTGGAACCTTTAAATGCATTGAAATGTCCTATAATTTTCCCTGTAGTTTTTAGTAATATGTCTGACATAAAATCACTTTATTGTTTTAAATCTTTTTAATTATTGCTTTTAATAATGCTTTAATAATTTGCTAATAATTGCTTTGATTATTGCTTTATTATTTTTTATAAAAATTATATAGTTATTTTTAATTTAGATAGTATATAAATTTTACAAAATATGATTGTGTTTTCAAATGAAATTGTTTTCATAAGAATTATATAAAAAAAGATATAAATTAAACATAGAAAGATATTGTAAAAAATTATATTAGTTTTCAAAATTAATTTGAATTTTCTTACATAATGACATTTTTACGATGATTTTACTTATTTTATTCAATAAAGTGATTCTATGAATGAACATTCAGGCTGGGGCTCAAAGCTAACATTTATATTTGCAATGATGGGTGCTACAATAGGTATTGGAAATATTTGGCGTTTTAGCTATGTATTTTACAATAATGGAGGAGGCTCCTTTTTCATTCCATATTTCATTGCAATTGTTGTAATGGGAATTCCATTTTTAATTTTAGAATACGGATTGGGATTCAAATTTAAAAAGAGCTTTTCAAAGCTTTTGCATGATATTAATCCAAAATTTGAGATAATCGCTTGGATGTTAATAATTTTTGTTTTCATTATAGCAATTTACTATATGGTTATTCTAAGCTGGGATTTCATATATTTCCTGAATAGTTTTACATTTGGATGGGGAACTGATCCATCCAGCTTTTTCACATCAAGCGTCGGAGGATCTTCTGATTTGATGGGTATGGAATCTATAATATTGCCTACCTTTATCGGCTGTATAATATTATGGGTTTTATTCTGGCTTGTTTCAAACAATGATGTTGATAAGGGTATTGGTTTGATATCAAGGATTTTGATGCCATTGCTTTTCATTATAATGTCCTTGATTCTTGTTTACTCATTAACCTTGCCAGGATTCGATTTAGGTGTGAAAACCTTGTTTACTCCAAACTGGAATATGCTTCTTGACATAAATATCTGGCTTGCAGCATTTGCTCAAATAGTATTCTCTTTAAGTATGGGGGAAGCTATTGCCTATACATATGCATCTTACTTATCTGAAGAAACCAGATTGATTGACAATGTCTTTATGGTAGTTGTAGCCAATTCCATTTATGAGATATTTGTAGGATTAGGAATATTTTCCGTTTTAGGATATATGTCTGTAACACATTCAATTCCTATAACCGAGTTGATCTCTGAAGGGACAAGCCTAATCTTTGTTGTTCTTCCGGAAATTTTTGAGGTAATGGGTCCTGTTGGAAGGATAATGGCACCATTGCTGTTCTTATCAGTGTTATTTGCCGGTTTCACTTCATCATTGGCATTAGTTGAACCATTATTGTCCTCCCTTTGTGAAAAGCTTGGTTGGTCTCGTAAAAAAGGAGTAACTGTTTTAGTTATCATTGCATGTTGCGGTTCATTGCTATTTTCAACAGGCATCAGCAGTTATTTGGTTGAAGTAACTGATACTTTTGTCAATGAATTCGGATTTTTGATTTTAGTGGCATTGCAGGCGATAATATTTACCTGGTACTTTGATATAGATGAGATAATTCCTGTTTTAAATAAGAATTCCTCTATTAAAGTTGGGAAGAAATGGAAATTCACCCTTAAGTATATTCTTCCAGTAATGTTGATTATCATGTGGATTATTGGTGTAGCTCAATTGATCTATGAAATGGATTTATTTAAGTTAGGAATATATCTTTTGATTGCTGTGATTGTATTAGGATTTTCAATATTTTTCGTTAAGGTTAGACCTAATGGTCAGGATTCTAAAGAATAATCTAATGCTTATTTTCATTAAAAATAGTTTTTAAATGCTCTATCAAAAATTATATTAGCACTGCTTTTCATAATATCTTTATTAATTTATTTTGGAAATGATACTATGGAAAATTTTGAAAATCAAAAATTTTGTCAATCATGTGCTATGCCTATGACTGAAGAGCTTTTTGGAACCAATGCAGATGGATCAAAAAATGAGGATTACTGCATCTACTGCTTTAAAGATGGTGAATTCACTTCTGACATGACTATGGAAGAGATGATGAATTTCTGCATTGAAAAGATGGTTGAAGTTCATCCTGAAATCGATAAGTCAGAAGCTTCTAAAATGATGAATGAGGTTTTCCCTCAATTGAAAAGATGGTCAAAAGATTAAATTAATTATCCATAATATATGGTGTTTGGATATTTAATTTGAATTTCATTAACAATTTTAGCTTCTTCTGATTTAGCAAAAACAAAAGAAACATATGCTATTGCTAATGAGCTTAAGATTGATAATAAGCTTATAAGTAAAATAGTGTTCATAATTCTTCCTCCAATTTTTTAGAATAAATAATTCTGCTTACTTTTTTATCTATTAAAGGAATTATATAAAGTCTTTCGAATGTAAGCACTTACTTGCATCTTTAAATTACGAAAATGGAGGTTAAAATTTTTATTTTAATAAATTAATTATCAATAAATAAATTTACAATAAATTAATCAAAAATAAATAATAAATTAATTTAATAAACCTTATATTGACTAGGTCTATTAAATAGTAAAAATAGTTCTTATTTTTATTATCTTCTGATTTTAGATTATTTAAAAGCAAATAAGCAATATTTGCATCTGTGTTTAAAAAGAAAAAATAAAAGTTTAAAATTAAGTTCGCTAAGAACTTAATGGAAACTTCTTATTATAAATTAAGTTCTTCTTTAAGAGAACCTAAAGTAGAAACTTTTTCTGCATAAGCATTGTGCCTGTGAATACTTTCATGGTTTTCTTGTCTTGTAGTGATTAAAGTGTCATCAGGCAAGTATGAGAACGCTTCAATGATCTTTTCATTCATTGTTCTGACACAATCCTCTACAAATACAGGATTCTTATGAGCACGCATTACAACTGCATTTTCATCAGGACGTTTTAAAAGTTCTGAAATAGGGGAACTCATAGAGGATTCAATGATTTCAATCAATTTTTCACCATCGATGTATTCCTTTTCAGGAACTTCTATTAAGATTGTTCCCACTCCTCTTTGGTTGTGGGAAGCGAAAGTAACAGTGTCCAATACTTTTTCGCAGGTTTCTTCATCTAAGAATTTTAATAAGTTGCTTTTATCCACTTCTCTTACAGATTCCTGTGCACATGGGCAGACAGTCATTCCAATAACTTCAGCACCGATAGCTTTTCTAATGGTGATGGTTCCATCATCTTCACGGATACCAACAGCATTAGCTATTAATTTAGCCATTTCTTGGGATCTATTGTCAGTTACTGGGGATTCTTTCATGAACATGTAGTCACTAATCATGTTCACTTCAACACGTTTAGCGTATTCATGCTTTTCAAGCATCCTGTTTACGATATCTGCACAAAGTGATTCAACACCACCGGATGCACCTTTAGCAACTTCATCAACAACTTCACTGATAGCTTCAGGAGTTCTAGACATATGTGTACCTTTTTGAGTGCTTGGCAAATCTACAAAAGCATCAAAAGTAGGTAGTAATATGATTGGTCTTTTTTCTTTCCTTTTAAGAGTTAAA
Source organism: Methanobrevibacter sp. (assembly GCA_017652345.1). Next base: position 4,194 of record JAGCBE010000485.1, on the reverse strand, counting down.
AGTTTTTTGACGCCAGTAACACCTACTCTACTTAAGTGAATAGGGATACGTGGTTCATCATCTTGTGTGTCTGGGAGACAAACTACCATTTTTGTTTACCTTCTTTAATTTATTAAAAATAAATATTATTCTTTTATTACAACAATTTTTACACAACAATTTTTACAATTGATGATTGTTTTTTAATTTTTATAATAAAATAAATAGTTTTTATTTTCTATATTTAAAATAATATAATTGTATGTTTATATATTTTTTGTATAAATGTTTAATATAATTTTCTATAATGGCTTTTATAGCAGGTATCTTATTAGTTTGTTTATGAAAATAGTAAAAAAAGGTATGAAAATTATAAAAAAAGATTTAAAAATAGAAATTTTTTGGGGGTTAAAAAGGGGTTTAATAATAATTAAAATAATTTTTATAATTAACTCTTCATTAATTATAAAATTATTTAATTACTATTGGTTTAAATTTTAAAAAATGAACTTAAAAAGCTTAGAGGATATTAGCAGATCCAATATCTTCTTTTACAATGTTAAGTACAGTTTGTGTAATTGTTCTTTCAATACAACCTGATTTAAGCAATTCTTTAAGGAATTTGTCTAGTTCATCAGTATCTCTAAATTTTGCAATTACAATAGCATCATATTGACCGGTAACGTCATAAAGGCCAACAACATTCTTATTGTTTGAGATTTCAGCTTCCCACTCTTCTAATTCTTGACCTTTAACATTTATGCCTATAATGCTTGTAAGAGCATAACCTAATTTCTTATGGTTCAATACAGGTGCGAATTTTTCAATTACACCAGATTTAAGCATTTTATCGATACGATTGTGTACAGTTCCTACAGAAATTCCTAAATCACGGGAGATTTGCCTGTATGAAATTCTAACATCATCATTGATGATCTTTAGAATTTTAATATCAGTTTCGTCCAATTTGATTATTTCATCGTTCTTTTTTGCACACATGATATTCACTTTTTTTAATTTTTTTAATTGCAATTCTTAAAGGGGTTTTGAAATCATTGCAATTTAAGTTCGTGTTAAATAGTTTATATTAATAATAACAATATTAATTTTGTTATAATTTATATATAAAACTTTTCTTATTTTTCTTATTTTTTTCTAATTTTTGATAAATTTAATTATTATTTGATTATTTTATTTTTTATTAAATATTTTTAAATTAAATTTTATTTAACATATTTAAAGTATATTTTACTTGCTTACTGTTCGTAATTTTTGATTTAAGTTTGTTTATTTTGATATAATCGCCTAATATTCCATTAAATCAATTTTAAGCCCCTATTACTATTTAGAATACTTAATTAAGTATAGTTTTACATTTTTCTATTCGGCCAATTCCTTGATAATATCCATAAGTTCCTTATTGCTTGCATTGGTCTTTATCCCAAGAGGGCTATAATGGGTTTTCACTGCAATGAACCCTTCTTCCTCAAGTTTATCGAATACCTTGTCAAACTTTGGGGCACTTATCTTTAAGGCTCTGCATACTTTATGGATATCGTAGAATGTGCTTGGTGCATTTGCCTCTGCCTTACATGAATTCAATAGCTTTAAGACCTTTTCCTTTTGGTTTAGATCCTTTTCTTCAGCTATTTCAATCATTGAATCAATGAACTCCTCATTTTGTACAGGTCCCAGCCACATTGGGCCAGCTACAATAAGTTTCTCACCACATTCGGGACAGAATTCTGGAATGCTTGATGCAAGGCCTTTGTACTCGCTTCTATATAGGCAATGATTGCAATGTGCAATATACCCTATGTTTTTCAATGATTCGTCAGTTGCCTTGGAACCTTTCCTTACCTTAAGGTAGGTTCTCATGTAATGCTCACTGCTGTGTGACATCTTCACTTCAATGTATTTCTGATACTTTGCAAGTGTGAGTGCAGCAAATCCGATGAGAATCCTAATGCCGTTTTCATGGCAGTATTCGCTTTTGTATGGCTGTGCATTGTATTTTCTGATGCAAGGCTCTTCGTATGTACCGCAAAGGCATGAGGTATCTGTTGCGGTTAAGCAAAGAAGTGAATCCCTTTTAAGGTTATAGCCTGCAGAGTCTACAAATGGTGAAGGGGTTCCAAATGGGTCAATGTCAATGACATCGAATCTTCCCATATTGCTTCTTAGCTCGTTGTTAGCTTCCCTTTGGTCTATCTCAACTTCAACATCATTCAGTTCTGCATTGATTCTGGTAAATTCATTGGCAAGGGGACTGATGTCGTTTATTGAAACATCTCCCACTCCATCGATTTCCTTTTTATAGCGGATTCCCCTTATGCCGCTTCCACCAAATAAGTCGCAAATGTTTATTTCCCTATCAACTTCCCTTTGGTATGCTTGAAGCGCAAGGATGGAATTGTCCCTATTGAATTCCATTCGAGGGTTATAAAAAACAGGAGCATCAGATGAAACCTTATCAAAATCAGGGAATTTTATTTGAACTTTGCCTTCTTCGATGATTTTCAACTCATCTTCACCATACTCCCTTATTTCGGTGTTGTAGTTATTTTGATAATTGTTATTTTGATCATTTTCCATATTATTGTTCCTTGTCATTTTTATTGATATTTAATTAATATTTATTTTTTATTTTATTTAAATAAGTTTAAGAATTTTAAGTAAAACTAATATAAGATTAGGAATAAATAATTATTATATAATAATTGATAGAAAAATCAATAGAAAAAAATTTTAAAATAACTGATAATCAATGTTTTTAATTAATATTGGATATTAATTTATTATTCATTTTAGGTGAAAATATGGCAGATATTAAAGTTTCAATAGCTAGTCCTGTTATTGAAGAAGAGGAAATTAATGCAGTAATTGATGTAATGAAATCTGGTATGATTGCACAAGGACCAAAGGTAATTGAGTTTGAAGAAGAATTTGCAAAATATGTAGGTGCAAAGTATGGAATTGCAACCAATTCCGGAACTTCTGCATTGCATGTAGCTCTCTTAGCAGCTGGAATTGGCGAAGGAGATGAAGTGATCACCACTCCATTCACATTTGCAGCTACTGGAAACTCCATTTTATATACTGGAGCTCGCCCTGTCTTTGTTGATATAGATCCTGAAACATTTACCATTGATCCTGCAAAGATTGAAGAGGCAATCACTGACAAGACTAAGGCTATCATGCCTGTTCAATTATATGGTCAAGCTGCAGATATGGAACCTATAATGAAAATTGCAAAAGAGCATGACTTGATTGTCATTGAAGATGCAGCACAAGCTCATGGTGCAGAATACAAAGGTGAAATGGTAGGTAACCTTGGAGACATGGCTTGCTTCAGTTTCTACCCTACCAAAAACATGACCACCAGTGAAGGTGGTATGATCACCACAAACAATGAGGAATTTGCAGAAAATGCAAAAGTCTTCAGAGCTCATGGTTCAGCTACAAAATATCATCATGACGTTTTAGGATATAACTTCAGAATGACTGACATTGCTGCAGCTATTGGTTTAGAGCAACTTAAAAAAATAGATTCCTTCAATGCAAAAAGAATTGAAAATGCAAAATGCCTTAATGAAGGATTGAAAGACATTGATTCAATTGAAACTCCTATCGTAAAAGATGGATGCAAGCATGTATACCACCAATACACAATTAAGATCAAAGACGGAAAAAGAGATGAATTGTCTGATTATCTAATTGAAAACGGTATTGGTAATGGAATTTACTATCCAATTCCTCTTTATAATCAAGTTCTTTATAAGGAATTAGGTTATGACCAAGCTCTTCCAGTAACAGATGAGATTGTGGAAGAAGTTTTATCCCTTCCTATTCATGCAAAGCTTACTCAAGAAGACTTGGATTATATTATCAAAACAATTAAAGAATTTTAAATAATTTTCTTTAATTTTTTCTTTTTTTATTTCTGCTTATTTCATTCTATTTTTAACGCTTTTTACCTTTTCTTTCAATGTTCTGTTTTCCTTATCTCTTCTATCGTCTATTTTTAAAACTGTATAAACTCGTGGAACATCCATATCAAAAATAGCTTCCTGAACTTTTTCACAGACTCCGTATAGTGTTTTCAAATCATCTGCTTCTATTTGAGTCCCCATAGCAGTTATCTGATAATTCAAGCCACTTTCTTCAATTATTTTGGCTGCTTTTGCAACATAGTTCCCTACTCCAGACTCTTCA
>JAGCBE010000484.1 GCA_017652345.1 Methanobrevibacter sp. | reverse complement strand
TTTTTGTAACCTTCTCAATGGAATTCTTACGGCTAACTCCTACAAATTCCTGAAGTGATTTTACAAGTTCTTCAAAATCCATCATTACACCTTTAATAATAAAATAAATTAATAATTAAAATAATTTAAAAATTAAAATAATTTAATAATAAAAAATAATTAAACAATCAATAATCTAAATTCTTAAAATAGTTTTAAGTAAATAATTAAATAAATTTAATCAAAAAGCTATTCCTGTTTGTTTTCATCCTCTGACGGTTCTATAGACTCTCCGAATTCCTCTTCAATATATTCAGCCCAACCGTCAGCCTCGTCATCATCTTCATCAACAGACTCGTCTGAAGAAACATCATCTAAATTCTCATCCAAATAAACCTCTTCAACAGGAACATCTTCATAAATGACTTCCTCATCATGCTCAACATAGATTTCCTCAACTAAAGGCTCATCGCTTTCATGCTCAACATAAATCTCTTCAACCAAAGGTTCATCGGCAGTTTCTTCTAAAGGAACTTCATCATAATAAATTGAATCCTCTTCATCTAAATAAACTTCATCATCAAGATAAATCTCTTCATCAAAGTAAACCTCTTCATATTCACCGGATCCATGTTCAACTATAATCTCTTCAAGTTGAGCATCTGAAAGTTCCTCAAAATCATCATCGGTATAGTCTTCATGTGGAGAATCGTAATTTTCATCCAAATAAACCTCTTCTCCTTCCTCAAAGGACTCATATTCGAATCCATCAATAAACTCATCCAAGTTTTCAACAAGTTCCGGATTTTCATCAGCAACCTCATGATAGGAATCGATCACATTATAATCACAATCCTTCTCTACAAAGCTTGGAACAATGCCCTTTACTTTCTCAATCAAATGGTCCTTGAAAACATTGAAGATAATATTTTTAAATTCCTCAACAGAATTGGCTTCCTCATCATATGGCATTTCAAAAGTGTCCTTTGACATGAATATTTCCTCATTGATGTATTGGCCAACAATATCATCAAAACCGGAAGCCACTTCAATGAATATTGATTTCTCATTGACAAATCCGTTTTCAACAACCTTATCCAAATCACCATCTATAATTCCAATGATTGGAATATTGAATCTGTACAAAATGTCAGAAGCGACCAATGAAGTGTCATCACCAATTGTAACAACCAAGTCAAAGTCCTTGAATTTATAAATGTCATAAGCAGCATGATCCACATAAGCTACCTTAAAGGAATACTCATCCTCAGAAATTTCACCTGAATAAAGGTTTCTCTCAGTATCCTTTACATAAATATCATTATGAGACAATATCCTCGGATTAACGTCTTCAGATTTTCTAAGCAATCCGGTTTTTACAATAATCCTTTCCAAATCAACAGGACCTAATTTTTCAAGCCCATGATATTTGATGGTTCCGTTGATTATGTCTACAATCATTCCATCACGGGCAATAATGACAATGGAATCTGCATTGGAATAGCCAACAACAATTCCATTTATAAAGATATTTTCATCAGGACTTACACCATGAATCTTACGGTAAGTGTAATGGCTGGTTTCATAATCATCATAAGATTTCAATAAGTTTTCAATGGATTTATCATCTTCTCTCTCTTGATTGTTTGAGAAATAGGCTGAAACAACTTCTTCAGGTGTGACTTCAATTAAATCCAAAGCTGCCTTTAGGCCATCAAACAATTCTTCAAAGTTAAATGAAAGAGATTCTAGCATGTTCTTATCGCCTAATCCTAAACGTGACCTTCTGCTTTTTCTGCTCTTTTCCAATTGCTCATTTAGAATCACATTCCAGCTGATGATTGCACCATCTTCCTCTCCTGGCCTTTCTATCTGAATAACAGGAATGCTTGATTCATACAATGACTTGTGATTGGTAGCCAAGAAATCCTCATTGGAAAGCTGTTTGAAATAATGAGTAAATACCTTATAACCAAAAACGCGTCCGGTTTCAGGAGACTTTCCATAATTCAATAGGAAAATCACATCAGCATGTTCCCTATTGAACAGCTCCAATGATTGACTAGGCAATAATTTTAATGATATGTCAATGACATCCTCCAATCCAGCGTCAATTACCGCTGTTCTGCCCATTGTTCCTCCTAAACGACAACGGACATTACCAAAATTAGATAGAATATCAATAATCTTTTTGGCCCAACCTGAATCAACTATTCCCGGACCATGTACAACAACACCAATTTCCATATTCACACCAAATACAGTTTAATAGGTTTTTATTCTTCTTTTAAATACTTTAGACCCACATATTTCACAATCATCAAAAGGATAGTCTGCGTCAAACTCCTTCTTGCATCCTTCACATGTTTTAACCCAATTGTATATTCCCTTAATCCCTTCAGTAATTATGCTATCATATGGAATATCAATGATTTTCAAAACATTCTGCATTGAATAATCATCAGTTAAAACCTTAATGTTTTCATTTTCACATTTTAAGTCTAAAGCTAAAGCCAAAAGCTTTTTATCCGCTTCGGATAAACGCAAGTCATCTCCAGATTTGGAGATTGTTTCATTCAATTCTTTAATAAACTCTTCTTTTGGCTCTTTTATTATTATTTTTCCTTCTTCAATAGCTTGATCTAACAATATCTTAGATTTCAAGTCCTTAACTTCATCAGTTATCTCAGAAACCGTAAAGTTAAATTGGCTTTTTGGTTCAAAGCCATTGATAAATGCAGACGCATCCAAGATATAAAATAAATCATTCATGATAAATATATTTATATTTTAAATAAATAAACTTAATGATATTAATCTAAGTAATGATAAAGAGATATATAAAAAGATTTAATAAAAAAATTTAAGGAATTAAAAAAAATATTTTATATGAAATTAATAAAAATTAATATGAAATATATCTAAAATGAAATATATCAATTTTAAAAAAGCTAATAATTTTATTAAAAACAGAAAGGAAATGATCTTATGAAAAGCGAAACAATGGAATTGCATAAAAAGAAAGCGCCTATAAAAGTATCCTGTGGTGTTATTACACTTAGTGACAGATTTTCCAATGACAAGGAAGGGGAAGAAAAAGACTTGTCTGGAAAATACCTAAAAGAAGAATTGGCTAAAAAATATGACGTTGATGCTTACGCAATTATTCCTGATGAAATTGACACACTAAAAAACACTATTGAAGAAATGATTGATAATGGAATAGAAGTCATCATTACAACTGGTGGAACCGGTCTCGAATCAAGGGACATCACCATTGAAACAATAGAACCTCTTTTTGAAAAGGAAATAAAAGGATTTGGTGAAATATTCAGAGCTATCTCATATGAAGAGTTAGGTGCAGGATCCCTATTGTCAAGAGCTACTGCAGGAATCTATAGAAAAACCATGATATTTGCAATGCCTGGCTCTCCAAATGCAGTTAAGACAGGACTTGGAATCATCATTGATGAATTGGGCCATTTAAAAAAGCATGCTACAAAATAAGTTTAATTTAAAAAATTCTAAAAAAGTGAAAAAAAGTAAAAAAAAGTCCAAAGGAATAAAAAATTTATTCCTTATGGCATTATGAAAAAAACAATCATTATTTAAAATCAATTATTCAAAAAATTCGCTTACGGAAATTAATGGTTCAAGTGTGATTCCTTCATTTGCAAAGGTCTCCATTGCACCTTCTTCTCTGTCAACAACAACAAATGCTTTTTTTACTACTCCACCATTATCAAGTATTGCATTTATTGCTTTTAATAAAGATCCACCAGTGGTGGTAACATCTTCAACAAGAATTACATTGTCACCTTCAAGCAAATCTCCTTCAATCAATTTGGAAGTTCCATAACCTTTTTTCTCTTTTCTAATCATTAAAAGAGGTTTTCCAGATTCAAGAGAAACGGCAGTTGCAATAGGAACAGCACCTAATGCAGGGCCCGCAATCTTATCGATGTCATCATCAACCTTTTCATTGATCAATTTAGCTATAGTAGACAATATTTCAGGTTCGGTAATTGCCCTTTTCATATTGACATAATAATTGCTTTTTTTACCTGAAGCAAGAGTGAAATCACCTTCTTCAAACACCTTATTTTCCTTTAATATTTCAATCAAATACTCTTTTGTAACCATTGAACTCACAACTATGTAAAAATGAATTATAATTTACTTTTCAAATCTTCGATTTCCTCTTCCATTTGAGCAAGGTCTTCATCAAAAATGTCTTTTAAAATAATCTTGTCTCCAATTTTGCTGATCATATCAAAAGGAATTACCAATTCACTTTTACTGATGTTTAAAGATTCTTGAATTCCTCCTTTAGAGACTATAATTGATTCTATGAAATTATCTTCCAGGTCAACCTCAACATCGACAACTTTTCCCATACTCATTATGTCGTTGCCTAAAACCTCTTTACCGACTAATTCCTTAACTATTCTCATAAAAACTCTCTCCGAAAAAGTTTGACAATAATTTAATTGAAAACTTTCATTTTATAAACAATATTCTTTTTATTTAAATCAATTAATAAATATTTTGAAAAAATAAATGAAAATAAATGAAAATAAAAATTATTAAAAAAAGTAAAAAATTAGAAAAAGAAAAGAATAAAAAAAATAAAAAAATTAAAAGAATAAAGAAAGGATTAATTTAATCCTCACTATTCCATTTTAATGCGCCATACACAATACAAATTAATGTAATCAATATTATTAAAACATAAGCTCCCCAAATCCAAGGGTCTTCAATTCCTAAAACCACCATAATATCACCTATTCTTTAGAAATCCCCTCAAAGGATTTGTTAAGGACTTTTTCATCAATTGGTTGTGTAAGCAAACTTACTGCAATGGTAAATATTGCTGAAACAGGTATAGCGAAAATCATTACGTCAATTGAATACCATGGCATGGTATTGATTAACATGTCTACACCAAATATGAATTTACAAATACCGAGACCTGTTGCAGTTTTCTTGAATACAAATACAAGCAAGAATAAACTTGTTAATGTACCGGATAAGAGCCCTGCAATTGCACCTTGCTTGGTAGTGCGTTTCCAGAACAAAGCTGCACAGTAAACCGGCAAGAATGCTGCAGCACATAATCCCATGAACAATGAAGTACCAAGTGCTACAATACTGCCAGGCAATGCTAAACCAATTACCAATGAAAGAATAACTGCTATTAAAATACCTGCTTGGCTAACTGAAATAAATCCTATTTTACTTTCTTCTACAGCATCACCGCGTTTGTTAATTTCCTCTGCAGTATATTCGTCAGAGCCACCTCTATTCCTGATTGCATCAACAATATCGTGACCTAATGCAGTTCCTTGAGTGTGATACTGTGAACTTAAGGTAGACATTGCTGCCGCAAGCAAGGACAATAGGAAAATGTATACGAACCATTCAGGAAGTGCTGTTGAAATAAATGTTGGAATGATTGAATCCATGTTTCCTCCAACATAATCAATTGCAATTTGACCAAAGTTCTGATAGAAGTATACATTGGATAAGGAACCTACAATATAAGCGGTACAAGTCATTACAGCAATGAAGATAGCACCGATTAAAAGTGATCTGTGTAATTCCTTGTTGGATTTAACAGTCATGAATCTTACTGCAAGCTGTGGTTGAGCCAATGCACCAATACCTACACCCATAATGGTTGTAGTAACAAGAGACCACCAGAATGGACTTCCAAGTGTTGGGAAACTTGTCCAGCCAGTACCACCTTCAGCGATAGCATCAGGAGGATAAAGGGCAGCCATATTGGTAAGTGCTGTGTTAGCTTCAGTAACACCACCTAATACCCAGTAAATGAATGCAAGCAAGATTATCATACCGACAAACATGATTGTTCCTTGCAATGCATCGGTATACATAACACCTTTCAATCCACCGAACAGTACGTAAGCACAGATAACGACTGCAAGCACTAAAAGCGCTAAATTAAAGTCAAGCATTAAAGAACTTTCCATAAATCTTGCTGCACCAATAAGAACTACCGCTGCATAAATCGGCATAGCACAGAAGATTAGAATTCCACTGAAATACTGTATGAATTTACTATTGAATCTACGACCTAAAAACTCTGGGAAAGTAAGGGATCCGAGATTTTTACCCATTCTACGAGTTCTTTTACCGAAGAATACGAATGCAATGAAAACACCTACAAAAATGTTCAAGAATACAAGCCATAGTATACCCATACCATACTTACCTGCAACTCCTCCGAAACCGACAATAGCTGCAGTTGAAATGAAAGTAGCCCCATAACTTAATGCCATGATATATGGGTGGGTTTCCCTTCCTGCAATCATAAAGTCTTCAGAGGAATTTGTTCTTTTCCATGCAAGGTATCCTACATACCCTACCATAATGAAATAAACAATAAAAACTATTCCTAATAAAAAGTAATTCATTCAAAAACCTCTAAATAAAGATTAATATTAAAAATAATTATTTATAAATATCTTATCCTATTGGCATATTCTAAAATTCCATATGAATAGTATTCAAAAATAATTCTATAGTATTACTAAAAATGAACAAAATTTATCATTTTAGAATATAAAACCATTTAGAATAGTAAAATTTAAACAAATAATACTTTTACACTTTAATTTTTACATTATATTATATATAAATCTTATTAGATAACTTGAAAAAACATATTCAAAATTTAATTAAGAAACCTTATCAAGTCTTAATAAGGTTAATAAGGAATAAAAATAAGATTATTTGAAAAATAAAAACAAAATGTGCAAAAATGAACAAAAAATATCCATTTTAGACATTAAAAATAATTTTTAAACTATTATATTTATTAATGATTATAAATAAATTAAATAATATTATTAAAATCACTGATTAATAATATTATTATTAAATAACTGATTAAATAATATTAACTTTAAATAATATTAACTTTGATAATTACTCAAAAGACATATTGAAAATCATGGAGAAATTATATGATTTGGAATGAAAACGCAGAATGCATGGAAAGGGAAGAAAAGAAAGAACTGCAACTCGCCCTATTCCAGCAACAAGTAAAAAGAGTTTATGAAAATGTGCCATTCTACAAGAAAAAGTTTGATGAAGCTGGATTCCATCCAGACGACTTGAAGACTCTTGATGATGTCAGCAAAATACCATTTACCACCAAAGCTGATTTAAGGGAAGCTTACCCATTTGGATTATTTGCTGTACCTGATGATGAGATTATAGAAATCCACAGTACCTCTGGAACCACTGGAACCCCTGTTGTATCAGGATACACTCAAAAGGACATTGACATTTGGGGAGAATGTACTGCAAGAGCTATTGCTATGGCTGGAGGAGACAAAAACTCAAAAATCCAAAATTCATATGGATATGGATTATTTACAGGAGGATTTGGAATCGACCACGGTGCAAAGGCAATGGGTGCAACCGTCATACCAATGTCTGCAGGAAACACTGCAAGACAACTAAAGATTATGGAAGATTTCCAAAGTGACATTTTAACATGCACTCCTTCTTATGCAATGTATTTAGCGGAATCCCTTGAAAAAGAAGGATACACAGCAGATGATATAAGTTTACATGCAGGTATTTTTGGAGCTGAAATGTGGACTGAGGAAATGAGAAACAGCTTAGAGGAAAAGCTTGGAATTACCGCTCATAACATTTATGGATTAACTGAATTGATGGGACCTGGTGTCTCTACCGAATGTGAATACCAAACAGGATTACACATCCAGGAAGATCATTTCTATCCTGAAATCATTGACTCTGAAACTGGAGAAACCCTTGAAGACGGACAAAAAGGGGAATTGGTCTTAACCAACCTTACAAGAGAAGGAATGCCAGTTATCAGATTCAGAACAAAAGACATCACTGCACTTAGAAGAGATGAATGTCCTTGTGGAAGAACCACCGTTAGAATGGACAGAATCACTGGTAGAAGCGACGATATGCTAAAGATCAAGGGAGTAATGGTTTACCCATCTCAAATTGAAGCTGCTATCTTGCAAATTGAAGGACTAACTGCAAACTATCAAATTCATGTATCAAGACCAAAAACTCTTGATGAAATCGAAGTGAAAGTGGAAACTTCACCTGAAGTGTTCTCTGATGAAATGAAGAAGATTGAAGAATTTGAAAGAAGAATTGCAAGAAAAATCCAAAGTGCTATTGGAATTAGTGTAGATGTGACTTTAGTAGAACCTGAATCCTTGCCAAGAAGTGAAGGAAAAGCTATTAGAGTTATTGATGAGAGGAACTTTGATTAGTTGAACTTTTAAATCTATTATGTTAATTATTAAGAAAGTGATAACATGAGTGTAAAACAACTTTCAGTATTTCTTGAAAACAAAGAAGGAAAATTAAAAAAAGCTGTTAATGCAATGTCCCAAGCAGGAGTAAACATTAGAGCTCTTTCCATTGCAGACAGTTCCAAATATGGAATCTTAAGATTAATTGTTTCAGACAATGAAACAGCAATAAATGCTTTAAAAGAAGAAAAATTCACAGTTAAGGAAACTGATGTAATTGTTGTAGGAGTTAAAGACGAACCTAACGGCCTTAACACTATGCTTGAAATCCTTGAGAAGGAAAGCATTAATGTTGAATACCTTTATGCATTCGTAAGCTCCAAGACTGATGAAGCTATTGTTGTTGTTAAAATCGAAAACTATGAAGATGGCGTAAAAGCATTGAAAGATGCTAATGCCAACCTCTTATCCAAAGAAGATTTAGCTGAATTATAAATCTTCTTTTTTCTCTTTTTTAAAACTTATTTTTTTAATTTTTTCTATTTTTATTAATTCCTATTTTATCAATTCCTATTTTATCAATTCTCATTTTTTTATCATTATTGTCTTTTTTAATTAATTTAAAAAAAATTAATATATTTAAGCAACATATATTATACACAATTAAGAAATGATATGGAGATA
>JAGCBE010000483.1 GCA_017652345.1 Methanobrevibacter sp. | reverse complement strand
ATGGCACATCATCAGAAGGTGATGAAATAGCTGAATCAGATGACGCTGAAAATACAGATGAAGGTGGTGACGATGATGAGCGAGACGATAAAGATTCCGAAGATGATGACTCTTAAATTCTGGAATGAAAAATATCCAGATGCAATGGGAGAAATCTTTTCAATGGCTGCTCTTGCAGGTATAACATCTCTTGTAGTTCCACCAAGTGTAGGTGATATACATGGAGATATAATGTATCAGTACCTTATGATGAAACATTCAGAGAGATATATATTGTTTGATTATTGTGGTGATGTCACCATTGACAATGGTACAATAGAACATATTAAATCAAATATATATCTCGCTTCAGTAGCTAAAGAACATAAGTATGAAAACTTATCTGATTTACTTTATCAAAACTGGGACTTAGATAAAGTAAAAGAAATACTTGAGGATTATCATATAACAAAAACTGGTAGTTATCTTGAAAATTCTCATATGTATACAGACCCAGAAGATACTACAGGCACATCAAATAAAGTTATAAACACTCGTTCTAATCGTCAATATGACCAGAATATATATTCTTATGATGGTGTTCAACATCCAAATTCACATGATACTACAAACTATCAAGTATCAACAGGACAAGAAACTACACAATCAAATAAATTTGATTATTATAAGGATATTACACATGATGGTAATAACTATAAAGAGCACGGTTCAAAAGGTAAATCACTTGTTGATGAAATTCCAGCTTTATTAGAATTTCTTAACATTGATTTAATCGAAGAATATTTAAACGACATTATGCCGTCGTTTATGTATTATTTATATTAATCTACAGTGGTGATATCACCACAGAAAGGAAGTTAATTATGAAAGTAACCCAAATGGCTGAGACACTTAATATAGTGTTTAAGGAAATCATAGGCACATTCACACCAGAAGACCCCGACGCTGAACTCCCACTTTACAAGGAAGACCTTTCAAACTTTGTTGATATGGGACGTAAAATCGAATCGTCAACAGAGTGGGGTGACAACTATGATAAGTATGTTGGTAAGCTGATTGACAGAATCGGTTATACTCTTATCGTAGATAAAGAACTTACAGATGACGGTATCAAAATAGAATCAGACCGTTATGAGTATGGTGCTTTTCTCCAGAAAATCAGAATTAAGGATATCGACTTTGTAGATAATGAAGTATGGAATTTACAGGCAGGTCAGAGTTATGAATATTTCGACTTCAAGCCTGTAGATATGGAAGCTACATATTTCAGTGATAAAACAACATTCGGTGTTGAATGGTCATGGGTATCAAAAGTTCTTAAAGAATCTCTTACTGATCTCGCAGCTATGACAAGACTTTATGCTGCTATTGAGAATAGAATTATGAAGAAAATTCGTCTCACTACAAAGGAAATGAAAAAGAGACTTATTAATAATGTAAATGGTTGTAATATAAAACACCACAGAGTTATAAATCTTCTTGACGAGTATAGAACTGCAACTGGTGATACAACTACTACAGCAGCTACAGCTCTTACAAATGCAGATTTTCTTAAACATACAGTTATGAGACTGAAAATGTATAAGAAATTTTTCAATGAGCCGACTACACTTATGAATAATGAAGGTGAACTTAATTGGACACCAGCTTCAGATTTCAGAATGGTTGCACTCACAGACCTTGACGCTGCTCTAACTGCATATCTTTATTCTTCAACATATCATGATGAATTCGTTACACTTGACGGATATGCTACAGTAGCTAATTGGCAGGGAGTCGCAGAAGGATTTTCATTTGACGTTCGTTCATCTATCAATATAACTACAACAGAAGGTACTGAAATAGCATATACAGGCATTGTTGCTACAATGTTTGATAGGGAATGTATAACAATATGGAATGAAGACCCTGAACTTGATACAGCACCATATAATCCAAAGGGTAAATTTATAAATTATTATTACAGCTATGACTGTAATTATTATTATGATTCATATGAGAATTCTCTTACATTTGTTATATCTGATTTTTCTGTACTTGATACAATACCAGATGATTTCGATGTAACAGAAAATAAATATTATGTTCTTGATGGAGATGGTGGATATATCGGAATAGCTGATGGTATCGCAGCAGGTATT
>JAGCBE010000066.1 GCA_017652345.1 Methanobrevibacter sp. | reverse complement strand
TATGATGAGAAGGATGAAATTCTTGAAGTGACTCAAAAGTATGGCATTGACATAATCAGCTTGATTGCACCTACTTCAAAGGAACGTATACAGATGATTGCAAGTGAAGCAAGCGGATTCATTTACGTTGTTTCATCATTAGGGGTCACTGGAATGAGAAGTGAGATTAGAACAGACTTAAAATCCATTTTAGAGGATATTAAGGAAGTTACAGACGTTCCTGCTGCGGTTGGTTTTGGTATAAATACTCCAGAACAGGCAGAAAATATTGCAAAAGTAGCGGATGGTGTTATTGTAGGAAGTGCAATTGTAAATATTATTGCAGAGCATGGAGAAAATGCAAAAGAGCCTCTTGTAAATTATGTTCAATCAATGAAAGATGCTATTTCCTAACATCTTTCTTTAATATTTTTTATACTTATTTTCTTTCAATTTTTTTACTTTTTTTATTAATTTTTTATAGTTATTTTTTTTCAATTATTTTACAATATTATTACAATATTCTTTTTTAATTTTTTTTACATAATTATTGATTTGCTTTCATGGTAGCTATTTGCTCGTCACGGCTTTTTAATTTTAATGTGGCTGCAAATGCAATGATTGCAACTATTGTTGCTAAAAACAAACTGACTTGATAACCTAAAATTCCTGAAAAGGATGCGATTATTCCACCAATCAGCGCTCCACCTATCAATTGCCCTGCACTTGAGAGCATGTTTACAATAGCTTGTCCCGCTCCTCTCTCATATGGTTTTGCTTCAGTTAAGACAATATATCTTAAAGGAGCTCCGATAATTGTTACAAGACCTACACCAACCATGCATCCTGCTATTATGAAAAATATTAGATTGCTTGGGTAAACTGCAATTGCAAATAACCCTATAGCCAAAATCATTGTTCCAACTGCCATGATCTTACGTGATCCTGTAGAGTCCAGTATCTTTCCAAGTATTGGCGCTGCAACTGCATTTGCACCTAAAATTGGAATAAGCATCAGGCTTGCCAATTGGTCATCCAATCCCATTGAAAGGATTACAAGTGAAGGGATGAATATTGCTGATGAGTAGATTATTCCATAGCATAATGTTTCAACACAGGCAATGCTGATTTCCCTGTTTTTCAGCATATGTATTGGCACAATGGATTCTTCTGCCCTTCTTTCTATTCTCAGGAAAATTGGGATTAGAATAATGAACATCAATAAGTATGGAAGTACTTTAATGGATAATAAGCTGCTAAGGAAATTGCTTGAATCAATTTGATTAAGGCCGTAGGATAGGAATACTGCAAGCAAGCTCAATACGATGATTCCCAAATAATCTATCTTGAGTTTCCTGTCGTTTTCTGCACTTGGAAGGATATACCATGCAAAGATTATTATGAATATGGCTATTGGAATGTTTATTGTAAAGCACCAGTTCCAGCCATATGGAATCAATGCAGCTCCAACCAATGGACCTCCAATAGCTGAGATTCCAAATACGCTTCCAAGAATTCCCAATGCCTTTCCTCTCTCTTCCAATGGGAATCCGTCTCCTATAAATGCTCCAGCTACTGGGAATATTCCTCCGCAACCGAAACCTTGCACGATTCTTCCTAAGAATATTGCCTCTATGCTTATGGAAGATGCAATCAAGCAGGATCCTATTCCAAAGAGTATTACATCAAAAATGAAGATTTTCTTTCTTCCATAGAAGTCTGAAAATTTAGCCATAACAGGAGAGCCGATCATGAAACTGATTACAAAAAGTGTGAATATCCAGCTTGATTCTCTGCTTGTCAAGTGGAAGCTCTGTTCAATTGAAGGAAGAACAGGGCCTATTATTCCAGTATCCAATGAACCCATGAACACTCCAATTAAAAATAGCAATAGTATTAAGTTACGTGTTTTCTTATCTAAAGTCTTTCCTTCCATAGTATAAATTATAATATTTGATTTTAAATATTTTTTCTTGAAAGCGTTTAGTTTAAGATAAAAAATAGT
>JAGCBE010000482.1 GCA_017652345.1 Methanobrevibacter sp. | reverse complement strand
TTCAATTGCGCTACGCTCTAGATAATTATCTACAGTATCAATATAATGCCGCGCCTTATTAAAGAAGCTACGATATACCTTTTCGCGCAGTCGTAGATAGGCAATCTTCTTACCAAGTTCTTTATCCCAAGTATCTTCCGGTGCGCATCGCGCGATGCCGACAAAGCGATTGGGCATTTTAAGTGAGCGTCCGAAATCTTTATTGGTAATGAAACAACACCATGGGTCAATATAAAGTTTATCTTCAATAAACTCAGCAAACATCTCTCTCGTATTTTCAAACACACACGCAATAGTTCGCTTTTCCTCATCTACGTAAAAAGTGCAATCTTCCATAGAAAAATGATAATTCATAGTTATTTTAAAACCCTCCAATTAATAATTCCATCTAATTGTTGCAATATTTTCGCCACTATTTATAATAATAGAATAACCTAAATCAGATAATTTAGCAAATACATCACCATTTATGAGTTGTGAATTCAATTGTAGGTATGTTTGCCCAAGTGCGGAAAAATCATTAATAATTTCAAGTAAGTAAAAAAGTTGAATATCGGAAGGCGGTTGATAATCTTTATCTACCATAGCTACAGCCGCGCGAGTATGCATCTTGTCTGCCTTAAAATAGTCAGAATTATAATATTTTGAAAAATACATAATACTCCTTTCAAATAATGCGGGTAGGGATTTGCACCCTACATGATGACCTGTTATTTTAAGCTCCCCTTCATAGTTTTTCTCTTGCGATATCTCAAGTGTCATCCATGGGAGAAAGCGTCTACTATTACTGTCGCGTCTCACAGTTTTACCATCTACACCCGAACGCAATCTAAAATGGGTTCAATGTCTATTCCGCCACCGCATTATATTAACAAAGTTCATTTTCTACTTCAATAAATTTAATTTCTTTTACTTGTCGAGTTACATAAGTCTTATTTAGTTTTTCACGATATTTTTCAATAAGCTGACCATGATAACCAATCATATAGCCAGGACGTGAAGTGCAGAGCGTTAAAATTTGTTTCCGACTATCATATTTATAAAGAACTGGCGTTTCAACTTTTGCTTCTATTCGCCATTCTTTAATTATATCGCCAAAACTATCATGATAATAATAACCGCATTTTTCACAATTATTAGAACAAATGGACATATTACCGTGAACAGGCTCATACATACAATAGTTCATAATTGCTCCTTAATAAATTGCCGTATATTTATTTCCATCACAGAAACAAAAACATGTATCTTCAATATCAGTTAACCATTCGCAGAATGCGTAAAAATCATCAAATAAGATACAATGCGTATTAAAGGGTATGTGCTTCTCATAATGGGCTTCTTCTACACCCCATTTACACCAACAATCAAAATCAATTGTTTGCGTATCAATATTAATTGTTACACGACCTTCTTCCCAATTGCGTGTTATTTCCATTTCTTTTTCAGTAAAAAAAATAAGGCCGTCATTTCTATTACTATCAGTTGTAAGAGCGTGTGCCAGTTCTTGCGACATGCCAGCATTAATTAGTTCATTATAAGTAAAATCAGCACCAGTTCGCCGCAAAAGTTCAATTGCAGCACTTAAACCATCTAAGTTTATACGACGTGGATAATAATTAATAATTGTTTCTGTAAGTGCCAGCGCGCTGTCTGTATAAGCAGACCAATGATAATAGGCGTTAGCAAGACACTTACCATTTTCATGAATTTCAATATTAAGACGCTGACCCATTTTTATTTACTCCTTTATTCACATAGAGCACAACGACCCCAATCCAATTTATTTTCTAACATT
>JAGCBE010000481.1 GCA_017652345.1 Methanobrevibacter sp. | reverse complement strand
TGGCAGAAGAGCATTATGCAAAATTCTACATGCCTGAAATGAAATACTCTGGAGACAATGGTGTAATGATTGCATGGCTCGGCCAATTGATGTATAAGACATTTGGGCCACTTAAAATAGAGGATACAAATATCATTCAAAGATTCAGAACAGATGAAGTGGATGCTCCATGGGTTGACAATACAAAATATAAGTTGAACTTGCCTAAAGAGATTAGGGCTAAAGGAGCGGAATCTGATATTTATGAAGCAACTTGGCTTGGAAGGGAAGCCATTGTAAAGAATAGGGTTTCAAAATCCTATAGGATAGTTGAAATAGACAATAAGATTAGAAAGCTTCGAACAAAGAGTGAGGCAAAGATATTGTCTGACGTTAAAAGGACTGGTGTTAGAGCTCCTGTTTTATATGATGTTGACTTTGAAGAGAAATCAATTGTCATGGAAAAGATCAACGGTTCTTTAGTAAAGGATATCATGTCCAGTATAGATGATGAAAAAAGAAAGGAATTGGCTATTGCAATAGGTGAAAACATCAAGGCATTCCATGATGGAGATATCATTCATGGTGACTTGACAGGTTCCAATATGATTTTGATAGATGATAATTTAGATGATATCCGCAATAATTTAGCTATTTTTGACTTTGGACTTGGAAAATACTCAGACCTTTTGGAAGATAAGGCAGCAGATCTTTTGGTATTGAAGAAATCATTCCAAAGCATTGACTATGATATAGCAATTCAAACATTTGATTGGATTTTAGAAGCTTATGATTCCAATAATCAGTCTAAAATGGCAAATAAGATAGCTGAGATTGAAAGTAGGGGAAGATACACTCATTAAGTCGCTATTTTTTATTATCTTTCCTTTTCATTTTGTTTTGCTTTTTCAGATAAATATATTAAAACTTTTTTATATAATAAAAACTATGATAACATTTATAACTGGGAACGAACATAAAGTAAAAGAAGCAGAGAATATTTTCAAACTTTTTGGCGTTGAACTGGAGCATATTGATTTAGGTTACATGGAACCTCAAGGAACTCTTGAGGATGTAGCAAGATTCGGTGCTAAATATGCTTGCCAAGAGTTAAACCGCTCTGTGATTGTTGAAGATGCTGGTTTATTCATAAGAGCTTTAAACGATTTTCCAGGTACTTATTCAAAATTTGTACAGAATTCACTTGGAAACCAAAACATATTAAAACTTATGGATGGAGTTGATGATCGATACGCTGAATTCAGGTCAGTTATTGGCTATTGCACACCCAATTCTGAGCCCAAGGTCTTTTTAGGGCGTGTCGAAGGTCAAATAGCTTTTGAAGAAAGAGGCAATCTTGGTTTTGCATTCGACCCACTATTTTTAGTGCCAGAAGAAGGCAAGACCTTTGGAGAACTTACTACAGAAGAGAAAAACCAGTTTTCACATAGAAGAAATTCTTTAGAGAAATTTATCAATTGGTATGTAAACCAAGATGATGAATAATAAATTTTTAAATATTTTTTAATTGACAAAATTAGAATAG
>JAGCBE010000480.1 GCA_017652345.1 Methanobrevibacter sp. | reverse complement strand
GATTTTGGCTTTTGTCAACCAACTATTTTGCAAAATATTGTTGCAGACAGTAAATTAACCCTTAACTCTCGTTCATTTATTAGGCTTGCACCTTTGCCAGTTCCGACTTTCGGACGTATCAATGTAAAGCAACGTACTGCTTTTGTGCCATACCGTGATATTTTTCTCGGTTATGATAACTTCCAGTCTGGTAAGGCTATTTCCTCAGGTGTCCGTACTTATATACCTACTCAGGCGAATACTATCACAAATTCACGTCTTTTCAACTTTATTGCAAATTGTTCTTATATTGCTTCGAAGAATAATCAAAATCCCATGAACAATCTTTTCTTTAAGATTGGTGTTTTTTGTAATTTCCATGAAGTTGCTTCTATTCCTTACGATGAAGAATATCTTGATTTATTTAACCCTTATGACATTGATGTAGAAGGTGATTTTAGCGAGTATGCACTTGCAAATCGTCTTTATATTGCGCAGTATTTACTTTCTGATCCTTCTGGTACCAATTCACCTTTTAATCAACTTTTTGTTGATAATTTTGGTCATAAATTAAATTATCTTGGTACCAATTACGGTGCAAGTAATAACGGTACTCCTGCGTTTCCTATGTTTGCTGACTTGCAGTTTTATCGTGACCATCGTAATCGTATTAGTCTTGTTCCTTCGGACTTGTTAAATGTTTTTGGTGGTACTGATGCAGCTTTTTTGGATAATGTGCAGTCTTACGAAGTGCCATTTTTCTCTGAGCGTATTACTTTAGAGAATGCAGATTTTATCTTTAATATTAAAGATGATGAAGATTTTACAGTTGGTCAATTTGTCGGAGAAGATAATGAGTTTATGCCTGTTACATTTCACAAACGTGACTTTGTTTTTTGTATTAAACTAACTCGTTTAGGTCGTAGGCTCTTTAAGATTTTCAACACTGACCGTATTAATTTTGGTGTTAAAAACGTTCCTGTTGATTTCCTTTCTTTGCTTGCGTATTACAAAGTTTGGTTTGAGCAATACAATCCAGGTAGAAATGTTGTCTGGGAAGAAACTAATGCTTTCAAGTTGATTCATACTTTCTATGATTTTGGCAAAGATTTAAACGATTGCTATGATTATGACTCTATTACTGTAGATAATTTCTCTTTTAGTACTCGTGAAATTAGACGTAATTTTGCTACCTTCCTTAATGATTTGGCAAATTGTACATATTCTTTGCCTGTTGATAACATAACGGTTGCAACTGAGGATATTTTAAATGATGTTACTGCTACTGATGCTAATCAGGTTGATATTCATGTAAATAATGCTTCCCCAAATGAGGTTCGTAATGCTGGTGTTACTCAATATACTGTTTACGGAGATTTAGAGCAAAATCATCTTGGAAAATCTGGTGGTCTTGGTTTGAAATTGCTTGACCGTATTTATCATTTAGTTAATAAAAACTCTGTTCTTGGCTCCCGAATAGATGAATATCTTAAGGCTCATAACCTTGGTAGTCCTCTTCCTGAATCTCTTGTTCTTGGTGACAATGATTTTACAATTAACGTCGAAGAGCAATTTTCTACTGCTGAAACTGCAGAAGGTTATTTGGGTGAGTATGCTGGTAAAGCTCGTAAGTTCGATGAAGGTGAATTCTTGAAATTTGAAACTCCAAATTCTGGTATTGTTGTTCAATACTTCTGTATTGTTCCGTTTGGTGGTTATGTCCAGTCTGGTCGTGTTGGTATGGTTAACCGTTATGATTTTTATAATGCCTTCTATGATTCATTAGGAAAGGAGCCATTAACTGATTATGAGGTTTGTTCACGTTTCTACTATTTGAATAACCTTCAGGAAAATTCTGTGTTTGGTTTTGTTCCTCAGTACTTCAACAAGAAGGTAGTCAATAATCTTGCAAATGGTGGTTTTGCTTTTCGTTCTCAAAATTCGCAATTCTTGCCGTATTCGCTTGATAGGTTGTTTACTGTTCCTGACCTTGTTATTCGTAAAATTGTTGGTTTCTCTCGTACTGGTGTTCCTTATGATAAACTTGTTCCTGAGGTACAGAATAGGATTGACTTGATTGCAGATGAATATTTACGTTATATTGGACGAAATGAAGGTTTCGGAAATTACAACCGTATTTTCTATGATACATCAGGTCTTACGGATAACTTCATCGTTCAAATGGTTCATGAGTTCCATGTTTATAGCCCGATGAAACCAGTTTCAGAATCCTTCGACACCTTCGACCGTGATGTAGATAATGGATATGTAGAAGTTAAACACTCTTAATATTTTTGCCTATGGACTATTCTGGTTTAATCGGTGGTATAACTGGCGTAGCTGGTAATCTTCTTAATTATGGTTTGCAAGATAACATAAATGATGAGAATATAGCTAATCAGTGGCAAATGTTCCGAGAAAATCAACGTTATCAGAATGATCAGAATCTTAAAATGTATTCTACTTTGCGTAAATCTCTTGAAGGAGCTGGACTTAATATTAATTCCGCTTTTGGTGGTTATCCTACTACTACTGCTCCTTCTTCTTCTATGGCTACTAAGGTTTCTCCTCAGATTGATACTGTTGGTATCGCACAGCTTTTGCAACAGGCTCCATTAGTTAAGGCGCAAGCTCGTAAGGATAATGCAGACGCAGAATCACAGGAGATAGAGAATCAACGCAAACGTTCTGAAGACAATGCAATTAAGTATTATGATATTCTTGAAGCATATAATAATGCAACTGATGAAAAGCAGAAAGAACAATATATAAATCAGTTGCAAGAAGTTGACGTTGTTCCACATAATAAAGGTTGGTTTGATTCTCGTAAGGCTTGGAGACAGTTCCAGACAGAAGTCGAGGAGCTTTCTGCTCGTGATTTCAAAGCTAAACTGGATAAACTTGTGTGGTCTGGTCAATATGATAATCAAGAAGTTGTTAGTGCTTTGCAAAATATTCCGTTAGCTGATTATAACAAAGTTTGTGAAGATATTAAGAATCTTATTAAAGACCGTGAAGTTATGGAATCCGTTAAGGCTTTAAATGACCAAAAGACTTCTGAATCTAAAGCAAATGAAGAAATGATTAAATTTCAAAAGAAATTAGCTGAGCAATCAAACATTTTTGAAATGATACATAAATACCTTGGTGATGGTGCGATGGCTGATGCAGCTGCTTTCTTTGTTTTCATCGTTTCGGCTATGACTGGTAGTATTAATGTTGGTTTCTCTCATAAATTCTAGCGTTTTTTAATCTTGACATAAGGCAATTATTTACCCTAAAAAAGTAAATAGTTGCCTTTTTTCTTGCATATTACCCAAAAAAGTAGTACCTTTGTAGTACAAAAGAAAACAAGTTTAACCCTTTAATAATAATAATTTATGAGATATCAAGTATTTTTAAAAGTTGAAAACGGTGGTGTTACTCCTATTTTTCAAACAAATTTACTTTATCATGCTTTAGGTTTTTGTAAGTCAAAGAATGAGTTTTACGAGTCTGTTAATTCTCCAAATAGGTATTATTTTGAAATGATAAAGTAATTATGGGAAATGTTAGATTATGTGATGATATATGTTCTCCTGATTGTCATGATGAACTTTGTATTCGTTGTATCAAAGAACAATATGAATATTTGATTGACTTAGATGATTACGATTATGTTGATGATTGGTTTTGTTATGATTCTGATAGAATTGAGTATTATCGTGAATTAAATGAGCAGTTAGAAAATATTGATGATGATTTACCATTTTGAATTATGAAAAAGGAATATATGTTGAAAAGACTTGTGTCTTTGTATAATCGTGTTGGTGTTGAAGTTTCTGTGAATGTGTTTGGTGTTGTCCGTCTTCGTCATTCTCTTATAAAAGATGATTGTTATTACTCGTCTGTAACGAATTGCTATGAACTCACTTTTGGAGTTTGTGAAGCTGACCCTAACAAAATTGGAAGTGTTTTCTATGTTTTAAATTCTGATGGTTCGACTACTCCAGAAATGCCACTGTAACGAACTTTGAACGATGCGAAGCCCAACTGCGGTAATGATTCGGTTTGAGCTAAAGCACATAAATAATCAAAACGGCTTGCCGTTTTACCGCTCTCCTGTGAAGTGTCGTAAGTTTCTATCTTACCAACTGCGTATAAAGAAACGGAATCGCTTGAAGCACATACATTACAAAGTTATTAATTCCTTGATAATTTGGATTTTGGCAATTTTTGATAAAGTTTTAATCGTTTTCATCGTAGATGAATTGTTAAAAGTTTATTAAAAATTGGTAAAATATGAAGTATCTAGGAATTAATTTCTAACTTTGTATGTGCTTCACGCTATTCCGTTACTTTATATGTGGTTGGTAAGATTTACGACACTTTACAGGGTGTTTAATAATTTATTTTTACTGCATCGTTCAAAGTTCATTGTTTATCTTGACTATATATAACTGGGTCATTCTGACGTAAACGTCATCCTCTTCGGCTCTGCGGTTATATAAAAAGTCATCTTTCGCTTTAGCTCGTAGAAATGGTTCGTCTTGACCTACTTATAACCAGTGACTTTTTTATGGTCACTCCCGATAGGGCAAAACCGTTAAAAATTTCTAAATTCTTTTCGTGTTTTGGGTGACTTTTATTTTTTTTTTGTACATTTGCAAAAAATATTTCATTATGTGTGTTAGTCCGATTAAAATAAAAAATCCTCGTGAGTTCAAACGTCCTCATTTTGATTCATCGTATATTTCAGTTCCATGCGGTGAATGTGAAGAATGCCGTCAACAAAAAATAAATGACTGGTTTGTTCGTTTGAATTATGATTATCTTAATTCTAAGAAAAACGGTGGTTGTTGGTATTTCCTTACACTAACATATAATGAATCTATGGTACCACGCATTTGTGAAGAGGATTTTTCTGATTTGTGTGAGGCTTTTGATATTGATGTTCCTTACTTCTCTGGCATGTGCTTTAATAAACGTCATGTTGTGCAGTTCTTCAAGGATTTCCGTGATTTTTTCCGTGAGAAATTTGGTATATCTGGAATTAAACATTTTACTGTTTGTGAGTTTGGTTCTGATGCGGATAAAACTCATCGTCCTCACTATCATACTGTTTTGTCTTTCCCTGTATTTGTCAATGAATCAGTAGTTCGATCTGTTGCAAATTACTGTTGGTCTGAACGTGTAAAAACTGAGTTTGTTCCTGAGCATATAGTTAGACAAAGTGAACTTCCAGCTGTTAAGGAGCGTTGGTTACATGGTCAATATAACGTATTGCAGGAATGGATTATAGCTCCTCCATCTTCTTCTCGTCACAAAAAACCTATGTTTAAGCGTCGATATGGTTTTACTTCTTGGTCATCTCGCTATGGCGCACAAGTTCAGTCCTCGGCTTGTCTTCGCTATATTTTGAAGTATCTTTTTAAAGACAAAAATTTTGCTTCTACAAATGTTTGTAATGGTCTTGAGTATATATTAAAACGTTGTCCCACTTTGGAAACTCTGGAGCTTCTTTATCCCCCTGTTGATCCTATGGGTTGTCCTGATCGTTTATATGAACGGCAGTTAGAAAAAGGTTCTGATTTCTTTAAGACAAATCCCGATTTCAAACGTTATCATAAATTGATTCAGTCAGTTCGTGACTGTATGCCTTTTCACGTTCAATCTATAAAGATAGGTGAATCCCTATTTCGTGAGATTGTGGATGATTTTGAGCATGGTAAGAAATTAATTAAAGATAATGACATTTCTTTTCCCTATGATGATTTCAAATATTCAGTTCCTAAGTATATTTTACGTAGATTATTTTACAATGTAGATAAAAAACCACAGAATCGGCATTATTGTAAATACCGTAATATTGTCTTTCTCAATGATTTAGGCAAAGAATGTTTGTCTGAATTTCTTTCTGATAGATTGAATTTGTTTGTCAAACAATTTGTATATTACTTGTCTGGTGTCTATGTTTCTTTGATGTCTAAGGACGTTGTTTGTGAATGGTACGATTTATTCGGTACATCGTTTAATCAGTCACTTGCAGAGTTGCGTAAGTTGTCTGCTACTGATATAAAGTTATTTTACCTTTATAGGCTCATTTTTAAAGATATTGTATTTTTCAATAAAAAAAGTGAGTTAAATAAACTTAGTAAAGATGAGTTTCTTTCTTTTGGTGTAGATATGTTTATATCAAAGGTAAATACTTCTGACCTTCGCCAGCTAGACCAGAATTATTTTGAGTTACTTCCTCAGTCTGTCAAATGTTCTGAAGGTGACTTTGTTATTCCTCCTTTTGGCTTTGATGGTGTGTCTTCTTTCGATGAATTGGATATTTTCAAACGTTTCAATGATTATATTTTGTGGTTAGATAAAATTCGATATGCTGTGCGTTATTATAAGTGTGAATCTAAACAGGAAAAATTTGAACGCTCAAAACTTTTGCGTTCTACTTATAATTCATTTATTCATTCTTAACTATGGCAAATTTTAGAAAAATTCCCCCTAAAGTAGCGATTACTGGCGGTGACGGTTTCGTTACTCGTGTGTCTACTGTAGTAGATGCAAATTTAGATGAACAACGTGTAGTTGTTATTGATTTTGCTAAGAACTTTAAGAAAGATGTTCCTCCGCCTGAGGTTTTCAGTCTTAAGAATAAGATTGATTCAGGTGTTTCCCTTAAAGAGGAGGATTCTGTTGTCTTCAAGTCTGATTCTCTCTCTGCTTCTGAGCTCGCTCAGATTGATAATGTTATAAATTCTTCTGATGATGATTCAGTAGATGATGATTCTAACTCTTAAAACTTCATTCTATGTCTATATTACCTAAAATTAAAATCGGTCGAAAATCTGACAGAAATTTTTTTGATTTTAGCCACGACGTAAACACTACTAGTGATTTTGGCTTTTGTCAACCAACTATTTTGCAAAATATTGTTGCAGACAGTAAATTAACCCTTAACTCTCGTTCATTTATTAGGCTTGCACCTTTGCCAGTTCCGACTTTCGGACGTATCAATGTAAAGCAACGTACTGCT
>JAGCBE010000479.1 GCA_017652345.1 Methanobrevibacter sp. | reverse complement strand
ATGTATCTCATCATTTCCAGTTACCTTTTGACCTTTTGAGGATATATAACTCACATTATAGAAGTAAATCTCATCCATAGTTGAAGTGTTATAAATTGCATTTGCAATATTGTTGCCACCAATCAAAGTCAAATTGATCAAGATGTCGCTTTCATTAAAATAGCTGATTGCAGGGTTTACGTATGAATCCAAAAGATAGGACCATGCCTGATACTTATCAAAATTGGTGTTGGATAATGTCATTTTGGACCCATCTGTATAAATGGCTGAACCGTTACGTGAAGTGTTGAATATGAAATTGGATGAATCGACAGTATTGTTGTCTCCTTTAATGTAAATGGCTCCACCTAATCCGCTGATGATATCAGACTTATTTGGAACCGCAGAGTTATTTGAAAATTCAGAAGCAATTATATTGGCATTTGAACCTTCAATATAGATTGCCCCTCCCTTCTTGCTGACATTGTTAAAGCTTAGATTGTTTAATATTAAATTGCTATTTGAGCCTTTAATGTAGATTGCAGCTCCATTTTCACCTGAATTGTTATTGAAATTGCTGTCATAGACATATGTATTTGGCCCTTTTATGTATACAGAACCATTCACAAGCTTATGATTAGTGAAATTTGAACTGAATATGTTTGAATTTGATCCAACTACATAAACTGCAGCCCCATAGCTTGCCCTGTTTGCATCAAAGCTTGAATTCAATACTGAAACATCTGTTCCATTGATCAATATTCCAGCACCAATGTTTTTAGCGAAATTCTCATTGAATGTGGAATTGATTATTATGGCTTCATTTCCCATAATGAACAATGCCCCGCCATCAGTGCCAGTAGCCTTATTCTCATTGAATGTAGAGTTAATTACCTTTACATTGTTTCCTTTTACTTGAATCGCACCGCCCATAGGAGCAGTGTTGTTTTCAAAAATGCATGAATTGATATTCACGCTAATATTGTTTACTTCAAAACCAGTACTTATTGCACCTCCATAAATTCCAGCACTATTATTGATGAAAATACAATTCAAAATGTCCCCATCTGAATGCAATGTGGTAGCTCCTCCCACTCTATTGCAATAATTATTGATGAAAGTGGAATTTGAAACCTTTATGCCTGGACGGAAGCAAAATGCTCCTGCATGAGTGGTTTCATTGTCGGAAATGGCTGAATTGTTGATGAACAGACAATTTTCAACACTGCCTATATTGATCATTGTTTCTGAAACCCCTACTTGCAGTCCTCCACCACAAGCCTGGATACTCTCATTGTTTCTAACAGTGTTGTTAATGAATGTGCAATTTCTAACCGTAACATTATTTGCAGCTATAGCCACATTGGAGTATTTCCAGGAAAAGCCGTTATAGAAGTTAGAATTTTCCAAGAGGAAATTTGTAGTGTTTGGATAAACATAAATATGCGCACAGAATGTGCTTGCATTATTATGATTGAAATTGCAATTGCTTATTTGACCATTTCCTTCCAAATAGTAGACTGCCTTATCGTTTGCATTAATGAAATCACAATTTATTAACTTGACATTAGGTACTGTGACCTTAAAAATGCCAGACAGCTTATTTGCATCTAAAGTTGCCCTAACAGCTCCAGAACCGCCACTTATAGTTATTGATTTGTTGACTATAATAGCTGTCCCGTTTCCTGTATAGGTTTTACCATTCAGATTAATGGTATCACCGGATTTTGCACTGTTTATAGAACTTTGGATGCTGCTGAATGTATTTCCACTAGGGCTGATACTAGATTTTAGAGAACTCTCATCTGAATTAATAGAACTTAAATTAGGACTTGAATCCCCATTCAAGTTAGATAATTCATTCACAGATCCTACACAATCTTCATCCTCATTGCTATTTACAATATCGTCACTTATATCTTCATTTAAATTTGTAAAAGAAGATTCAGACTGTGAATCGCTTACAACTGAATTTAAACTTAAATCCTCTAAATCAGTTGCACTAACAGTTGAAAATGTTAAAAATACACAGAGAATCATACAAATTAAATATATAATTTTTAATTTCAATGT
>JAGCBE010000478.1 GCA_017652345.1 Methanobrevibacter sp. | reverse complement strand
TATATTAATTATAAGATAAAAATAACAATTATTCGTTGAGTTATTTGAATTAGCTTTATATTAAACTACTTTTACCACTTATTAAAATCAAGGAATTTTAATCAAACATTATTTGAATATTGGAATCAAAAGATAAATCTAAATTAAATAAGCATTTTAATTTTAGGATTTAGACAATCAATTTGTTAATTTCGATCAGTAGATATGACAAACTAATAAAGAAAATTAAATATTTGAATAATCTCTTTAAATTTTAATCATAGAATATCTTTTTTTATATGAATTTTCGAGTAGATTACCTTAGAATATTTAAGCAAAATAGCCATTAATATTTAAGGAATTCTAAAGAATAGTATCTGTTTTTATCAATTAATTTATTAAAATTAATTAATCAATTTATTACAAATTACAGTATAATTTAAAAATTATAATCAATTGTAAATTAACAATTTATTAATTAAAATTAATTATAATTAAGCTAGTAGTAAAAATTGTTATTATGCTAAATCTTAATTAGAATAATTAATTTTAAATCATTATTCAAAAAAGAAGTTTAAATTAAACTATTACAAAAAACACGTTTAAAATAAACTAAATGAGGTATTATTAATTATAAAATGTTTAAAACTGGAGATAAGAAATTAAAAAATATTATTCATAGGTTTTAAATTATCATGATGGATATTGGTTATGATAACAATTCTACGAATACTAGCCTTAAATTATCCTATTACAAAGCTCAAAGGAGGCTTATTATGGGAAAAGGTGTAGAATTAACTACAACTAAATATCTTATTCACGCTCAAATCAATGCTAACGGAATCGTAGAAAAACCTGATGTGGTAGGTGCGGTTTTCGGGCAAACTGAAGGTCTTTTAAGTAATGACTTAGACTTAAGAGAACTCCAAAGGACTGGAAGAATTGGAAGAATCCAAGTTATCATCCATTCAAATGGTGGACGTGCAAAAGGTGAAATCGTAATTCCATCTAGTTTAGATAGAATCGAAACCGCTATCCTTGCAGCATCCTTGGAAACCATTAACCGTGTAGGTCCTTGTGAAGCTTCTATTGAAGTTCTCAGAGTTGAAGACGTAAGAGCTGTGAAAAGACAACAAGTTATTAATCGTGCAAAAGAAATTTATATGGGCATGATGGAAACTGTCTCTCCTGAAAGCATGAAAATGATTGAAGAAATCAGAGAATCAATGAGAGTTCATGAGATTTCTGAATTTGGAGAGGAAAGACTTCCTGCAGGTCCAAATGTACACACTTCCGATGCAATTATCGTTGTGGAAGGAAGAAATGATGTTTTAAATTTATTAAAATACGGAATTAAAAACACTGTCGCAGTTGAAGGAGTTAATATCCCTACCAGTGTAGCTGAATTAACTAAAAAAAGAACTGTAACTGCATTTGTTGATGGTGACCGTGGCGGAGAATTAATCTTAAAAGAACTCTTGCAAGTTGGAGATGTGGACTACATCACTAGAGCTCCAAGAGGCAAAGAAGTAGAAGATTTAGAAAAAGAAGAAGTTTTAATTGCTTTAAGAGATAAAGCTCCTACTGAACAAGTTATCAACAATCTTGATTTCAACTTAGACACTCAAGGCAAAGTGGGAAAAAGCAAAATCAACAGAACTAGCAAAACTAGTGACAGAAGAGCAAAAAACTTAAACAAATCCGACAAATTTCACGGAAACAAAAACGGC
This sequence comes from Methanobrevibacter sp., assembly GCA_017652345.1. Next base: position 2,030 of record JAGCBE010000478.1, on the reverse strand, counting down.
AGAACCGATCGTAAAGACAAATTCGACAGAAAAGACAGAACCGATAGAAAAAACGGTAGAAACGATCGCAGAGGAAAAGACAGAAATTCCAGAGGCCGTAGAGACAGACAAAACGACAGGATTCAAGATAGTAGAATAAAATTATTAAAGAACATGTTAAAGGATTTAGAAGGAACTGGAAACAGTGAAATCTACGATGATTCTTTAAACCTCTTGAAAGAAACTGATGTTGAAACCCTTTACGAGGATTTGAAACAAGACAATCCTGAAGCAGACACCGTTATTTTCGATGGTGTAATCAGCCAAAGATTAGTCGACATTGCATACTCAAAAGGAATCAAAACCTTAGTTGCTTTTAAATCAAGCAGAGTAATTAAAAGACCTGACAAGCTCAGAATAGTTACTTTAAACTAAATAATTGATTATTCAACTATTTAATTCCAAAATCTAATAGAAATAATTATTTTATTTCTATTCTTTTTCTTTTTTTCTTTTTTTATAATTTTCATATATCAATTTTCTGATTTTACTTATTTACTTCAATTCTTTAACTTTTTTAACAATTTTATAATATTAATTTTACTGATTTTACAGATTCACTGAACTAATTTTAAAAATATTTAAATAAAACCATAAATATAATTAGGTATAACGAAGTAAATATTACTGAATAACTTTAAAATAGAAATTTTTAAGAATTATCCTAAATTTAGATTAATGGGTTTGGAAAGAATCTAAAGAAGGAATTAACATGAATCTTTTTACTGAGCAATTGAACTTATCAAATGAACCGATTCAAAAGTCTCCAATAAAACTGCCGGTTATTGATGAAAATGGAGAAAAGAAGCATTTGATGGAAGTGTTTGACTTTGAAAGCATGCTCGAAGACTATTTGATTGAACTCGAAATACGAAACTATTCAGAAAATACTGTAAAAACATACAGTTCCATCATCCACAACTTGATCAATTATATGAAGAAAGAGGAAAACCTATATGATGGAAAAAGATTTTTAGCCAGTTTCAGAAAGTATATCCGAGACTTGAAAAGAGATAAGTATCTCACTCAAAATTACATTTACTTGACTACAGTCGTTTCCAAAAAATTCCTTGAATTCAATGACATCTATTTTTTAGAGGACATCAAGAATCCGAAGAGGACAAAGTCATTGCCTAAATCACTTAATGAAAAGGAAGTGAAGGACTTGATAGAAGCTGTAGCAATTGATGAAAATGACACTCCTTTTAAACGAAAATCAAAAAGAAGGGATAAGGTTATCCTAACATTGCTTTACTCTACAGGACTCCGTATTTCAGAACTTGTAAAGCTATTGAAAAGGGATATTGATTTTGATGAAAGGACAATTAGAGTTAGAGGTAAAGGTGATAAGGACAGGATTGTTCTTTTTGATGAACATACAAAGGAACTTCTATTGGATTATCTTGATGATGATAAGCAGAATTCAGAATACATTTTTGTGAATAAAAATGGAAATAGCCTTACTCCAAGATACGTTCAGATGATGATAAAGAAATATGCAGATGAAGCGGGAATCAAAAAGAAAGTTACCCCTCACGTATTAAGACACTCATTTGCAACACATCTCTTAAAGAATGGAGTGGACATTAGAGTGATTCAGCAGCTACTTGGACATTCAAGCCTTTCAACAACCCAGATTTACACCAGTGTAGACATGGATACAATCAAATCAGTTTATGATCAAGCAAGAGAACAGGAAAATAACATTTAGGGATGAAAATTATGGAAAATTTACTTCTTATGGGAATTGACACAAGACCTATGGTTAATTCTGCATTGAAATTGGATTACAAAACATTTTCCATCAGCTATTTTAAAACAGTTGACTTTAAAATGCCATATATGGAAAAGCATGTTCTAGATCAGGAAAGTGTCATATCCTGTGGAAGGTTTGAAGAAAATTACTCACCTGAGAAACTTCTTGAATTATCAAAAGATTTTCTTTTTCAAAATTATGATGAGAATGAAATTGATAAGATTGTACTCACCAC
>JAGCBE010000477.1 GCA_017652345.1 Methanobrevibacter sp. | reverse complement strand
GAAGTTTCAAGAATATTGATTGATCAATATGGCGGTGAAGTTCCAAGAGAAATGGATGAGATGCTAAAGCTTCCAGGCGTAGGCAGAAAAACAGCTAATTGTGTAATTGTATTTGCATTCCAGGATGCAGCTATTCCTGTAGACACTCATGTTCATAGAATCTCCAATAGATGGGGGATTGCTGATACAAGGGAGCCTGAAGAGACTGAAATTGTCTTAATGGAAAAGGTTCCTAAAGAGCTTTGGGTGGAATTAAATGATTTGATGGTTCAGTTTGGTCAGACCATTTGCAGACCTATTGGCCCTCAATGTGATAAATGTCCACTTACAGACCTTTGTGACTATGATTCAAATAAATTAGATGATTAGACTAATTTTGTTTGGCTTGTCTTATCAAGTGCAATTATAGGGCTGTTTCCAACTACTTTCTTGCCTTGAATCATCAATCCATCTAATTCAAGAAGTATTTTTTTAGACTCAAGCCCTTCTGAAACACCTCCAAAACCTCCAATGGTTCTGTCTGATTTAACTGTTCTGTGGCATGGTATGATTATAGGATATGGATTTTTTGAAAGTGCAGTGCCTACTGACCTATATGCCTTTGGACTTCCAGCTGCTTTTGCAAGATCCTTATAGGTGTTTATGGTTCCTTTTTTGGTCTTGAATTCAGTTTCCAATACTTTTCTTTGGAATGGTGTAAATTTTTCCAAATTAAGATATTCAAGTGAAAACTTAGCGTCTTTTTCTTTAAAGTAATTATCTAATTCTTTCAATACATTATTCAATTGCTTTGATTTCTTATTAATCGGTAGTTTGCCTTCCTGCTCATATTTTTCTTCAGCTATTTGTGTTGAGCTTTTATCTGGTCTTGAGAGGATAATCTCTTCAATTTGGAATTTAGGTTTTTTCCTCCAGATTATTGTGATTTCTCCAATTGGGCTTGGATTAATAATGTATTTAAAGAGAGTCATTTTATCATCTTTTTTAATTTTTGTTTTTTATTTTTATTTGGATGAAATTTTAGTTTTCTATAGAAATATTTATATATCATCATTTATTAATTATTATATAACAATTGTTATATTTTTAACTTTTGTTGTAAATTTATAGTTTTGATTTAGAATTATTTGATGATTAAATAGAATTTAAATAAAATTTAAATTAAAATTATAAATAAAATAAGTTATTAAATAAATATATTAAATATTATATATTGGTTATTAGAAGGGATTTAAGCAAAGATTTTATTTTTTATATTCTTTAATAATAAAGTTTTAAAAAATTTTTTACAAATTAAATTTTATGATGTGATAATTATGGTAAACATTCCTGAATTGAAAAGAGGTATAGCTAATGATATTACAGAAGCTATTGGAAATACACCTCTTGTAAGATTAAATAGATTAACAGAAGGATTGGAAGCAGATGTGCTTGTAAAAGTTGAATCTTTCAATCCAGTAAGCAGTGTAAAAGATCGTATTGCAGTGAACTTAATTGAAACTGCAGAAAAAGAAGGATTACTTAATGAGGATTCAGTAATTATTGAGCCTACAAGTGGTAACACTGGTATTGGTCTTTCTTTTGTAGCAGCTGCAAAAGGTTATAAGTTAATTTTAACCATGCCTGAAACAATGTCCATTGAAAGAAGGAAATTGCTTGCTGTATTTGGTGCTGATATCGTCTTAACACCAGGTAGTGAAGGTATGGGTGGAGCTATTGCAAAAGCTAAGGAATTAGTTGAAAATACTCCAAATTCATTTATGCCACAACAATTTGAGAACCTAGCTAACTCTGAAATTCACAGATTGACTACTGGTCCTGAAATCTACAGAGATACTGACGGTAAAGTGGATATTGTTGTATCTGCTGCAGGAACTGGTGGAACTATAACAGGTATTGCACAATACATTAAAGAACAAAAACCTGAATTTAAAGCAGTTGCTGTCGAACCTGAAACTTCTCAAACTCTTGGTAAAGGAGTAAAAGGACCTCACAAAATCCAAGGTATCGGACCAGGTTTTGTACCAGATGTTCTTGATATTGATTTAATTGATGAAGTCATTCCAGTAAAAGATGAAGATGCCGGATCTACTTTATTGAAATTAGCTCGTGAAGAAGGTATTTTCTCTGGTATTTCTTCAGGTGCAGCTACTTTCGCTGGTTTAGAACTTGCTAAACGTCCTGAAAATAAAGGTAAGACCATTGTAGTTATTTTACCTGATACTGGTGAAAGATACTTGTCTACTGAATGGGTATTTAAGGAATTATACGATGCATATGATGATTCCATTTTCCCATCTAACTAAATGCTTTTAGGAGCTTGATTTAGTTTTTTTGAAGAAATAATTTTATTATTTCTCATTTTTTCATTTTTTCATCTTTTTATTTTTTCATTTTTT
>JAGCBE010000476.1 GCA_017652345.1 Methanobrevibacter sp. | reverse complement strand
TTATTTTTTTTATTTCCTGTTCTTGTTCTAGTTCTTGTTCTATTTCTTGTTTATAAGGGGTAGCACCTACATTAGCACCTACATTAGCACCTACATTAGCCTTTTTTTTACCAGTTGGATTGTTGCTTATACCACCAATAGAGCCACCAATTCCTCTTAATTTCATTAAAGGTAATAAACTTTTTACAACAATTTGCACATATTTATTTTCTTTATCCAAATCAATTTTGCTGCTGAAGCCGTATTCTATCAGTATTTCCCATGCTCTTCCGCGGTATTTTTGCGGTATTGTATCAACGCTTTCTTTAAAATTTGGAAATATCCAAAGAGCTTTATTTTGATTTTTTTCCATTATAAAACTCCTTTTTCTTCCCAAAAATATATAAACTTATCTGCTAATTTTCTTTGTTTTTCACTTAAGTTGTTATTAATAGAAAAACTCGCTAAACCAAAAATAACTGGTAGTGATGGTTCATTTGGTGGCAAAACTCTACAAAGATATGTTAAAGCATCTTTGTATCTTATGTCACCATCTTTATTTCTTATTGGTTTATAAGAAATTATCCTTTTTGTAACTATTTGTAAAGGAAAACCTTTTTCCAATTCAATGGTCTTTACTTCCATTTTTTCTCCTTCATGTAGGTGTATTAAATTAGCTGAAAATAATACAAACCTAGTTTTGTATTTATCCTAGTTTAATAAAAGTAGGAAAGGAAGTCTAGGAATCTTCTTTTCAGTAAAAGTAGCTAGCTTTTACCTATTCCTATTTTAATTATATTATAAACAAAAATTTTTGTAAACAGTTAGTTTGGTTTTCCATATTGCCATAAATATGGGTTGGCTTCGATATAATACCCATTTTTCCATCTTTGTCTATAAGGTACTGTATAAAACCAAAATATTTCATTATATAATTTTTGTTGTCCTGATATATCTAATTGTCCGTTAAATAATTTTTGACCATATTCACCTGATATGGCAAAAGCATAAGCATCTTCTATACATTCTAATGTATTATATAAACAAAAATCTTGCCCATATTGAAGATTCTTTTCTTGTGTAGTAAATTGTCTTGTAGGTTTTTTATTGTTATTAATTTTAAGTTGATTTAAAGTATTTTTAAATTGTAAATTTTTATAATACATATCATCTGCATCCTCTTCTATGCTATTAGCATTTATTACAGATGATGAAAACATTAGTAAAACAAGTAATATTAAGTATTTTTTCATATTAATTCCTTTCTGTGACATTCTACGACACTTTTAACATTTTTATAATAATTTATATGTAATATAAAATTAAGTTCACTAGAGCACATCTAGGTGACCTCTAGTTAATTATTTTTTCTAATCGATAATAAATTTTTCTTAATTCATCAATTCCATCTTCATCTAATGTAAAAATTTCACCTTTTTCTAATCCATTTTCACCTTCATTTATTACATAAAAAGTTTTTAAATTGCCTAATAAATTATCGAAATCTTTTAAAAGTAAATCTAAGTCTAAATATTTATCGTTTAAAGATTGAATTAAATTTTCCATATTAACCTCCTATTAAAACCAAATAATCTAATCTACTAACTATACAATAACTTAATACAAAAAATGCTATAATTGCTATTTTTGCTAATAGTTCTCCAATTTCTCGTGGAGTTCTTTTTCTGAATACAATTTTCATATTAATTCCTTTCTAAAATTCCCAATAAGTATAAACTGTTGATTTTTCCCATCCAGGAACTAGTTCATAATATTCTCCATTAACTATACCCATTTTGTGATGAGCTAAACGAAGAATATATTTTCCAGTTGGATGTTCTTTACAAAATTGTTCTACATTTAAGGCCCTTTTGCCACGCTCTCTTTTTACTTTATACCTTTTTGCATCAAATATTTCTACATAATAATCATACTCATGTAACTTTATACATGGAAAAGGAATTGCTTGTTTTCTACCAATCGCAGTTAAAACATCATATATTACATACCAATCTTTTCCAGTTACCGCACACAATGCTCTTACTGTACAATCTCCTGCTTCTTTTCCTAATGGATTAGGATTAAATTCTTTGTAATATTTGCTTACCGCCATATTTTACTGCCTTTCTTTTTTTACAATCTTGATGGTCTTTTTCTAAAATGTTCCTCAAGATAACCCGTTTTATATAATACTTTTTGTGGCTCTTTTTCATTTGCAGTAAAAAATCTAATTTCATTTACTAATTTTTTGTCTTTATCTGTTGTTCTAAAAATATTTAATACATAGTGTTGATTTGTTACCTCATCAAATAATGTAATTTGGTTTGTGTCTGTTAAATATACTTGTTGAAATGTCATTTTTTTACCGCCTTTCCATTAATTCACAATATCATTATACCACAAATAATTTTATTTGTAAATACATTATTTACATTTTGTTACAAAAATTATACTTTAGTATTAAACCTATGGTATAATATAATTATGGTGGATATTAAATTTACAATACCTTTAAAACCTATTACAAAAAAGAATCACATGCAATTTGGCAGAAATAAATATACTGGAAAAACTTTTGTAAAACAATCTCCAGCATATGAACAATATGAAAAAGATTTTATGATTGTTTGCCCAAATATTGATACTATTGATTTTCCTGTAAATGTACAAGCAATTTATTATATGCCAACTAAACAAAGAGTAGATTTAATCAACCTTCATGCAGCGTTACATGATTGTTTAGTCAAAAAAGGCGTACTTTTAGATGATAATTGTAATATAATAATATCAACAGATGGCTCAAGAGTAAGTTATGATAAAGAAAACCCTCGAACTGAGGTCACTATTTCATATTAATTCACAACGTAAAACACAGGACTCTATTGAGTCCATTTTTTTACATAAAAATAGCAGTACTTCTATTTTAGAAATACTGCTATTGAAAGGATTTAAGTATGAAAAGTTATTTGTTAAATCTATCTTCTAATTCATCTATACGATGATGTGCTGATTTTGTGCACTGTTCTGTTATAATTAAACGTTCTAAAACATTATTATATCGTTTCATTTCTTCTTTTAATTCTTTTATTTGAGAATCCATAAACTTTATTGTGGCTACATATATGCCTACAAAAAAAGCAAGAATTACAAGTTGAATAAATAATGAAATTAAAAACTCTTGCCCTATATTCATTTGTCCCACTCCAAGCCCCAATCGCAAAAAATTCTTTGATAAATATTAATAAAAAAACACATTATTTTTCTTCTCCATTTACTTACACCTGCCACAGATAGTAGGGCTTCAAATATTTGTGTTGCAAATTCACACCTATAATCTATTATATACTTATTTAAACATATGTAATCATGAATAAGCGACGGAGTCATATATTTTGGATTTGTTTTAGAACCAATTATCCACCAAACTAATCTCGGGATTGTTGCACCATCCCATCTAAATGATTTTGTTATAGTAAAATTATACATTTTTGGCAATTTTTTATCATAAATAGCAACTTGTAAAGCGGTGCAATTAATAAATGGATATTTTTCAATCAAATCTTTTTCAGTTTGTGTCATAGATGGTAAAGGTTCTAGCATATGAGTGTTAGGCTTATGATTAAAAAATATAGTTAATTTATTGTCATTATACCATTCTATCATTTTCTATTAATCCTTTTATAGTTTTTATTATACCTTTTGCGTATTCATCGCCATCAAAACCTCGTATTTTTATTCCTTTAAATTGTTTACAGTAATTTCGCAACATTCCAAGACTTAAAAAATTTTCAATAGGCTCATTTCCTCTCCGCCAATTAGCTTCTTTTGTGGCAAGCGCTATATTTGATAAATCACTTGAACCCCCAAAACATCTAGGCAATAAATGCTCATCAGTAACATTCTTTTTTGTGAGTTCTTCACCATACAAACCATATTTAATAGGCAATTTACCCTTTTTATACAATTTTTTTAATTGACTTTTAAAAATTGGTGGTTTATCTATTCTGTAAACTATCATTTAAAATCTTATCCTAAATTCAAAGCCTGTTATGTCGTGGTCATCATCATTGAATGTCGGTAATATCCAAAAATGCCTTAAAACAGTTGCTAACCAACTTATAATAAATATGATTAGCAACTTCTTCATTATTTATTTTCCTTTTTAGCTATGACATTAAGCAATAAAGCTTCAATATCTTGTTCTATTCTGTCTAATATACCATCAATATTCTTTTCAACAATCTCTTTTGCTTGTTCTTTGTATTTTGGCATTTTTTTGATAATGCTTTTAATTGCTTGTTTTAACAACCATCTTTTTAACATCATTCATTCTCCAATATTGTAAGTGTACATCCTAAATCGTTTGTTTTTATATATAAATCATCAGACGTTGCTTTGTAACTAAACTTCTCATTGGCAACATGAAATTCAGCGTTTGCAATTTTTATGTATGCACCATTTTGAACCTGCATTGTATATTTGTTGTCTGTTGTAAAATTAAATCCCGTAACTTCTGCAACGGTTTTATATTCACCATTGGTATTTACGGAGCCTGTATATGAATTAGTCGTCATCTTCATCCTCCTTTTCTACTTCTATATATTTATCTTCGCATTCTACAATTGTTACAGTCGGTGGCAGATATGCAAATTTAAAATAATATTTATCTTCTTCTGCTTTATCCAAATCATCACGGTTTAAAAGCCAATTTTCTTCTATTGAAGGTATGAGCTTTTGTACTCCATTTTCTAACACAATTTCCATTTTTATCTCCTTAGTTTACTGTCCAACCTTTATTGGTTAGAGTAGATATTATTGTACCCGATGTGCCACCACATATTTCAATGTTCATATTACCCATTGTCAATGTTTTACCCGAAACAGTTGGTGCGTTGTCTGCTATATATTGCCAGTTATCTTCTGTAAATACAATGCCAGATGATGAATTTATAATAAAGTTTGCATTGGGGAGTTTAATATATGCCTCTCTGATTCTATTCATACCACAATTTGAAACGCCCAAGGTCAAATTAGAAGTTATTGAAGATAAATCTAAACCATACGGTAAATTAGGCAGTTTATGAGCCTCTGTAAACTTCGTTACAAAGTTGCTGCTAGGTACATTAGCAGACCAATATGTCATCGGAGGCATATATTGACAACTTGTGCTTTGTAAATCGTCACCTTTAAATTCACTGCCATAGCTTATATTTTTTAATTTAATTGATTCTAAAGCAAAATCGCAGAACATTGCCTTTGACATCGATTGCCCAGTTTTATTTATATCTTCTAAAATAGCATATCTGAAACAACCACGCTTCAATGAGTTGGTAGATATACCATAAGGCTTAATTGGTGAACCACTCCAAAATGCTAAGTTTGTTTGGAATATTAACCAGTTGTCAGCATCTTTATCGTTGAATGTGATTGTACTATATGTATCACCAAAAGAGACATCTAAACCATCAGAAGTTACCAACCTTGAATCTTGTTCTGCTACAATAGTCACACTGCCTACGCCTTTATACAATAAAATACCGCATACATAGTTATAAGTTCCTGTTGCAGTGTAATTTTCAAACGCTTCTTCTAAGTCCAGTACACATTGTGGTACAACCCAAGCGCCTCTTACAACCTGTGTAGAACCTCCACCACCCGAAACGTTAATGCTAACGTCCGAATAACCATCCGCATCATCATCTTCTGCACTATATGTGCCGTTAACTGTTATTGTCTTTGTTATAAGTGTAGGTTCTGTGCCTTCAACATTAACACTTGCACTTGCATATTCTGTGACATCATAAGTGCCGTTCTCTGTAATAGTCGTTGTGCCTGTCGGAGTTGTACCCTCTACATTTACACTCGCTTTTGCAAAGGTCGTTACGTTATATAATCCATTTTCAGTAATAACCTTTGTGCCTTCAGGAGTTATACTTCCACCGCCTTGTTCTTTTGTGTAATTTAATTCTTTAATGTTAAATTCTAAAGTCATTTTAAACCTCATTTCTCGTGTCAGGTACTAAATAGTGCCAGTCGTTTGTTTCAAAGAATTGTGTCATTGCTTCTGGACTTATGCCTAATTGCGCACCCAAAGTATCAATTAGAGCTACGCCTCTGTAAAAATCAAGACTTTCATCAAAATCAATCAAGGCATATTCTTTAGCAATTTGTTGTTCAGGCGTTTCGTCGGGCATTGCTTCTATTAATGCTCTTATTTGCGCCCTTGTAACCTGTCTTGCCATCAACAAACCTCTGAAAACATCACCTCTTGTTAAATGGAGTTGTGCTATGCGTTCAGCTTCTTGTTGTGCTTTTTCTTCTGCTGTATATCCCCAAGCTTCAAGAGCCGTTTCTGTTTCTTTTATCTCATAACCGTTTTGATGATTTTGTTCTACAATAAAATTAATACGTTCATCTTCTGTATATGGTTTAATTAATTCTGCTTTTATTTCCATATTAATATTCTCCCTCTGCCAAATAACCACCTACTTTCCAACTAGTGCCACTAGATGAGGTCGCTAAATCGATGTCAACGCTTGTTGTGGTTTTATTTCTCCATACCGAAGCCACACTCGTTCCCGTAGATGTATATGAATTACTTATTAATACATAATAATTTGTATCAACGAAAATTTTTAAAAAACTAACAGTTGCATCTGCTGTTAAAAATCCCCATTGTTCACAATAACCGTTGCTCCAAATATTATAACCACTTGTGCCATTAACATATGTTGTTTTTAAATATGGTTTAGTGTCATTAGTATGGTCTGCATTTAACTTCCCCGCCAAACTACTTGCCCAAGCAGCCCAGTCCATCATACTTTGGTTTATTTGTCCATTAGCGACTTGTACAAAATAGCGCAGCGTAGTTATTTCTTTATTAGCATTAGAACTATCGGCTATAATACCTGATTTAGTTGCATCGGTAGTTATACCACCATACACATTAATATTAACACTTGCCGTGGTTGGTGCTGTGCCCCCAACATTAGAATTAGTAGCACCTACAGCCCATAAACCAGTGTGAGAACCTCCGGCAGTTCTATCGATATTTAAACCATAATCATTCGAACCATCCGTTAGACCAATTGTCATTCCATTACCTTTTACTGGCAATGTTGCATTTGAACCTTGATAAAATTTATTAATTATTGTAGGAACTTTAAATGTTTCGTTTGTTGTGTCTATAGCAAATTTTGCACAAAATCCATCATTTGATATTGCAGTTGCATAATCCGCATAAGAGCAGGTGTCTAACAAAGGTGTTTGTGCATTTAAGTAATTCGCCCATAAATCAGGAAACTGTGCTTTTGTGTATTCCGTTCCATCACAAGGCAATGCTCCTTCAGGAACATAGGAAGCAGTACAATTTAAACTAAATATTGTGCCTATTGGCATTCCGTTGTTGCCATTAGAAAATTCTTCCCAATAATCTTCATCAGATAAAGCATTATTTATGTTATTATTTGTTTTAGATACATAAAGCTTGCCTTCGCCAATTGCTTTGGCAAAGTCTCCTATATAATATGTTGTCCCAGAATCCCATTCTGGAGTTCCTTTTTGAAGAATATATGCTATTTGATGTGATAAAACTTTACCAAAACCAGTCATTTCTGGTAATGGTGGAAATTGTTCCGATGGAGTTACTGCATCGATAAAGCCATTACTCCAAGCAGATAAATTTTGAATTGTTGCAACATCAGTTGTTCCTACATATGTCCCAGCTAATGCAGAACCAAATTGTCCTATTTGAGGGTCATCGCCTGTCGCTGTTGCTGTTTCACCAAAAATTTTTCCTGTTACTCTTTGTAAATTAGTCATTTTTTATTTCCTTTATGATGTTATAGCTTCTAATATTATACTACATCCAGTTGGTTTTAAAAGCACGTTTTTAAAACTAGCTAATTCTATTAAATTTTTATATAAATTGTCATAATGATATGTTATTTCCATTTTGTCCCAAGTTACATAAACATGACCTTCTGACCATTTCCATATTGCATCATCTATATTTTTACATGTATGATTAATAGAATTTTTGATAATTTTTAATTGAATTAGTTTTCTAAAGTATTCATCACCAATTTCATTAGCTTTTGCTCTAACGCTTGACCAAGATTTATATGTTAAAAACCCACCATTATTTTCTGCAAAGTTAGAATACGTAGAAAATCCACCTTGAAATTCACTGTAATCACTCGTTTTAATAGTAGAATAATTTGGAAATGCTAAATATGGATGAGTCCATATTTCTTTGTAATAATATCTATCTACACCCACCCATTTGCCGACATCATCCAGTTGTTTTCCAATGGAGTCATTAACATTTACAGTTTTTTCTTTTATTTCTAATGCTAAATTATTGGCAAAAATTAAATCTACTAAAAATTCAATTAATGCTCTATTTTTTTTAGAACCACGATATTGAATTATTAATAAATCAGCAAAATATTGTTTTAAAGTTAATAATATATTTTCCACTATTCTATTACCGTTATATATATTCTATTTTTATTTATTACAAACTCATCTTGAATTGATACCGATGGAATATAATCCGTCCATGCTCCTGCTGTATAATCAATAATTATTTTATCTCCTTCATCAGGATTTCCAGTATACGAAATTCCATAATTATTTATTTGAACAATATTCCCATCGTATTCCCAACCATTTGAAGTGTACTCAAATTCATAACTTCCAGCGATATCACCAATTACATCTTGGAATGTTGAGCTTATAACGTCAGCTGCAGTTATGCCAGTGGCAACAATTGATGCAGTAGCTGTTCCTCCGGCTGAAATTTCGACATTTAGTGCATATCCATCTCCACCATCAACGGCTAATGCATTTGCACAAACTTGAGTAACTTTAGACGTTTCAGCATTTTCGCCGATTAAATAAGTTAAATTATTTGCAATATATTCTTTAATATTGTCGTTGTCTAAAAGTGTAATATCTGATATTAATTGAATATCAAATTTTATATATAATGCTTTAATATTTGGTCTATCAAATCTAATGTTTATTGTTTGTCCTGCCAAGGTGGTTAATGGAATTACAACAGAACCTCGCGTTCCTTGTCCACCTTTATTAGCATATATTATTTCTGCGATATCATCGTTTGCGCCACCATCAACTATTACCCATAATGTGTGAGCCTCCGTGCCAGTAGAATCAGTACTATTTGTATCATTATCCCATACATTGCATTGCGTAACTCCTTGCAAACTAATAATATTGCCAAGTATTGAGTCAGCATTATTTCCAGATGTGTTTCCTACACTTCTTTCTCTTCTAATTCTAAAATCATAATCGCTTTCTGCTTCAGCACCTAAAGAAGTATAACCCTGCGAATTTATTACACTTATGACACCTCCTACTATTGTAACCATATTAGTAATAGTTCCTATAGTAGGATTTACAGGTCCTTGTTTTTGAGCTCTAAATTCTAATGATGTAGTACCTGCTAAAATGGTTGTAGTGTCTACTAAATACCAATTATTACCTGAATCATCAGAAACCGTAAAAGCTGAGGCATTTTCTTCATTAAAAGAACCATCTAAGCCTTGCAAAGTAACAGTTTTATCAGCGGTAATGTCAATATTTTGTAATGTCCAAGAACCACCTTTGCGAGTTAAATAATTTAATTGATACTTTGTATCTTGTTGTGTACTATCACATTTTGATGGGTCTGTGGCATTATAAACACTTGCCAACAATTCTCTAATTGTAGCACCTATATTTGATAATATTTCAGTAAATTGTCCATCTGGAGTATTACTTGCGAACGATATTTCCTCACCATTAGGACTATAATTTTCTTGCAAAAATTCTTGAATCTCGGTTAATAATGTATTATAATCTTTTGTTTGTAAACCATCATAACCTAAAAAATCTATATTTGCCATTTTATCACCTTAAATTGTTTGCGAAAATTCTATTGTAAGTTCGTTTTCACTATAAATTGTTAATACGTTAACTGTACAAGTATAAATTCTATCAATAACGTTACTATAAAACTCAGTGATATTTATAACACCACTTCTATTTAAAATAATATTTTGTATATCTTCATCTAAATATTCTTTTTGATTATGATAACCTAGTCTAACTTTCCAATCAATACCTGCTTCTAAATCAAAGAAACAATCATTTTTAAATTCTTGTAATGCTGTTAATATATCTTGTTCGACTGAAGATATTTCTTTTTTATAATCTGTATATCCATGACCAAAACAAAATTCTTCTTGTCCACTATCATTTTTTTGAATTGCTCTTATTATCATATTATTATTATACCAAATTTTTATGTGGTTGTAAATTAAATATATAAATTATTAAAATAAATGTCGCCAGACTCATTCTGGTGCTTCTATTGAGGTTGTCCTGTTGTACCAGAACCAGGTTCTACGCCAGGATGAGTATGATGTTGCAAGCTAATATTACCTGCAACTATGTCTCCTGTGGCGTCAATTTTTCCATTAACCTTTAAATCACCATCTATTTCTATACCATTACTTGTTATTTTTATTCCTTTAGTATCATAAAATAAATGTAAACAATTTTCTATAAATTGGGCATTTGAAATATTTGGCTGCGAAAACATACCAGCTATAAATATTGCATCTGTAATAGAATGACTTCTATCATATGCTAATTGATTTACTTCGCCATTTATATACCAGCTTTCTAATTCTCTATCATTAAACAAAAGCAAACCACAATCGCCCTTTTTTAATGGAAAAGATATTCCATTATTAGCAAAGCATATTTTAGCAGTTATAGGAGCATAATCTTGGATAATTTGAGACCCATCCTCTTTCATGCCTATAACCATTTTGTTAGCAATATTTACTTTCGCTTGTAATGAATCTCCATAAAACTCGTCTACTATGGCAATTCTACAACAATTTATCTCATTATATAACAGTTTATCTTTAAAAGCATTAAGAATATTTAATAAGGTTGGTTCTTGTGTTAATAACTCATAATTTAACATGTTCATCGCTTAGCACCACCTTTTCCTAAAGTACTTTGAACATGAATAATGTTCCATTTTCTATTATAATATGTAAAAGTAGGCCAATTGTTTTTAAACAAATTATTATATGCATCAAATGTATTAATAGAAACAAACTTAAAATCTATAGCCGCACCTCTTAAATGAGCAGATTTTTCTTCACCACCGCTATTTCTATTATTTTGTATTGAGCGCCATCCACTAGTGACAATTATTTTTTGTCCTTTTAAGGAAGAAGAGTTTATAAAATTTTGAAGTCTATTTGCTATTATAATACAATTTTCAATAATTTGAGGAGTTATTTGAGCGTATCTTTCACTATTAGTGTTATCATTGCCAATCATATTTTGCCAAGATATTAGATTGTTTATTTTTTCTAAAGGAATAGCTCCATTATATTTTCGTATATAATCATAAACCCCGCTAGTCCACTCTTTTCCAGGGGTTTTTACTTCTGTTTGAATAACAACCTTTTCACCTTGTTTTTCAGTTTGTTTAGTGATATTAACATTACTATTAGGAGTAAAGTTTACTCTTTGCATAATTAAATTTGTTATTCTTTGTCCACTTATAGCAGCAGATATTGTTCCTTGATGGTTTATACTATATATTTTATAACCATTATTATAATAATCTAAAGATGTAGTTTTTAATTGAACGGCTTGTCCTATTTTTAAAGTAGGATTGAACACCGTTTGAGCATTAACCCAAAATTCTCCAACTATTGGTACATTTAATAAACCTGTTTTAGCACTTATTTCAATTGGACTCTCTGGTAAATGCTCGTTATTATTTAACATTATTAAAGATGAATTATCTACAAATGTATGATTATTAGTTATTTGATTTAAAATTTGTAATGGTGTACCATAAAATGTTGTATCAGTTTTAAATTCGCCTTCTAATGTGCCTCTAGTTTGAGGTTGTATATATTTTAAATTGCTTGCTATATTATCAAATGCCTCTATAAATGTTGTTCCGGCCTTGAAGGTAATACTCATTGCTGTACTATTTATTAAACTATGCCCACAATCTTCTGCTTGTATAGTAGTTATCACATCAGTGCCACGTCTTGTACTAGTTGCGCTTCTTATTTGTCCTCTAAAAATAGTAGCTAAATTATTATTATAGCCTGCTGAAAAATCAAGCATCATAAATCTTCCTACTTCAAATTTAGAGTCTAATCTAAAAAATTCACTTAATCTAGTATCTTTACCTAAATTATATATATTTAATGTACAAAATGAAGCAGAACCAGTACTTTTTTGAATATTAAACTCACAAGTAAGTGGATATGATACTGTAATAGATTTATCATTATATGTAATTGTTGCCGTCCAAGCACATTGATTATTCAGAAATGCCATAAATGTTAAGTTCCACTTCTTTTACTTCTTCATTATTTAATATTAACATTTGAACTCTACCGGTTTCAAAATCATCTATAAATATAGGTTCAACTTTGTCATTAGAATAAAAAGCAACACCAAAGGGTATTATATTTTTGAGGTGTCTTAAAGCATTTGGTGTTAGTACAACTCTTTCGCAATTACAAGTGTAATCTTTATAAGTAAAGTCAAAAAACCAAGATTGTTGAGTCATATAATAATATAAATTAAAATATACAACTTCGCCATCTTGAGTTAAAATTTGAAAGCTTTGTTTATAATCTGAAGTTAAACCTGTTACTTGATTCATTAAGCCACCTGAAAATTAGTTCCTAAATCATTTGGAGACAATTCTGATTTAATACATCCAATTAGCCCCATTTCTTTGACTGTTGATTTTTGCGAATCAACTAAATCCGTTTGTGATTTTTTATTAACATCTTTATCAAAAAATTCTCCAACATTTCTCCATTTTTGAAAAGTTATTTCAACGTCAGAGATGAACCTTGTCTCTTGACCTTGTCTTACATTTATGGCAATTATAGCTAAATTTTTATACGTTCCATATGGCGTATAAACAGTGCATAAAGTTCTATTATTCATCAAAGATTCCAATTCGTCTAAAACTTTTCTTTGATTTGTTTTGCCATAAGAATTTTTTGTTAAAAAATTGCCTACTTGTTTAATAGCGTTATAAGCATAATTTGTATATTTTTGAACTACACTTTCTACTTTACGTGTGATATTTAATATGCTAGAAGTGTAACTTCCTAATTTTGGACTTAATATTGATAATAATCCTAAACCTGTAGCACTATATAAAGTTTCTATTTTTTCAGCCCATCCTTCTGGAACCGTATAAATAACCTCACCTATCAAACCAGTTAAAGTGTATTGAGGAGCTGCTATTGCCCAATGGTCATTTATCCAATAATTTTCTTCTGTATAATGATTAGTTATATCTGATTTTAAAGATAAATTATTTTGAGTACACACACCAAATTTGTTAAATAACAAAACTTGGCCATTTGTTGCTTCAGAAAACAATACACCTCCAATTAGTTTGTTTTCTTTGGTGTTTAAATATGAAGTTATACCATTTTTAATAGCATTTAGTAGTGTTTTCATAATTTATCCTATTTACTAGTAGGTTGAACCTGATTATATGTTTGTATGTTATTAGCATCAGGTATTACTGTACTTGGAGGTTGTGTTGTATGAATAGTGATGTTTCTATTATCTTGAAAAGATGTATTTCTAATATTATCATATGCTCTTTTTGCATTTTGTTTTATTTCATTCATTTTTTCTCTTGCTTTTTCACCAGCTTTTTCTGCATATTCTACGTCTTTTCTTTTTAGTGGGGTTGTTGACCATTTATATGTTTTACCTAACCATTCTGCTATTGGACCTAAAGCTTTTGCTATAGTTATTAATGCTGGTGTTATATCTTTGATTATTTGTCCTAAAGTTGGAGCAAGTTCCTTTAATGCTTCCATAACATTGTTCAAAACAGGATATAAATCTATTAATGTTTCTTCCCAAGTTTTACTTAAAGCATCTCTTTTTTCTTGTAATTCCAAAGATTTTCTTTGCTCTTCTTTCATTTGTTCAGCTGATAAAAATCTATTAGGAATTTTATTAAATTCTTCAGTAGACATTCTTAACATTGGAAGAAGGTCTGGACTGATACCCATCATAGACAATATATGGGAAGCTTTTATGTCATCTAATTTTCTTAAAGGTTCTCTTATTGACTCTAATACGCCTACAGCGTCTTTGCCCATAAAATCAACAGATGATTGAGACCAACCGCTTAATAAAGAAAGTGCTCCTGCTAATTGCGTTCCACCTTCTGGTTGAGTATTCATTTCTAATATTTGTTTAGATAATGTGTCAAATGTTTGAGCAACGGTTTCTCTTGTTACATTATAATTAACGCTTTTAGCAGCGCTTGCATATTTATTTATAGTATTTACATCAACACCACTTGTTTGAGCTGTTGTTAATACGTTTTGGTTTGTTTTTGCACTAGCATTAGCAAATCTATCCATAACTCCAATTGCAAGAGAGATTGCCCCTATGAGTCTGGTGAAACCTTTTACGCTTTCTGCAATAGTTTTATTACGCTCTTTGTTTTTGTTTATAGATTTTTCAACAGCTGATATCTCATTTTTTAAAGCAGCGTGTTCTCTTATTAGCGCTTTTTCTTCTTCTGTAGTAGCTTTAGCTAAATCCTTGTTCAATTTTATTTGAGCAGAAAGTTTCTTTTCTGCCTCTTTTAATTGACTAAGGGTTTTTTCTAATTCTTTTGTGTTACCTTTAGTGCCTAATTCTACTATTAATTCGCCAAGTTTCATTTTAACTTTCCGTATTCATTTTTATACTTGTTGCTTCAACATCTTTTGTCATAACTTCAAATTGATAAGCTTGTAAAACTTCATCAATTGGTGAATTATAAACTATAGAAGGATTTCCATTGTACCATCCTGCTTTTGCCAATGTAAATACTATGATATCAATATAGCCGACAGTATATTTGACAATTGGTCCTTGCCTAGTTTCACGAGTCGGGTTTTCCACATAGAAACTAGGCTCTTGATAAAAGGTTTCAAATTCTCCTCTATACAAGCAAAAATTATTTCGTAATAATCTTCTCTTGCTTCTTCAACCTCGTCAAACAAACTTAATGTTACTTTATGTGTTTTATCATATACACAATGCTTTAGACAGTCAAAGATAGCATTGGTTGTTGTCTCTGACGTATCTATTGAAATCAAAACATTCTTAATAAAATCAAAAACAGCTGTAAAGTCAACCTGTTTGTCAAAAATGCTTTGAGTGTTTCCTAAAAGTTTTAATCCTAATGGATGTTTTTTAATTTCTTCTAATAAACAATTTTTCAAAACTTTTACTTCTTCGGTGGTAGCAGTATTTATTATTAAAACTTTACCACTATTTTGAAGTTTTACTTCTTTTTTCATATTATTCCTTTCAAATTTAAAATAAATGTAGTCTGGGACGCTCTAGGCATCCCAGACAAAACATTTATTGTATTGCTCTAGATGCCAATGCAAACATTATTTGATATTCAACAACCGCTTGTTGTCCATCACCATTTACATTTATTTTAACATCTGGCAATTTGTTTACCATACCGCCACTTAACATATAAGTATTATATGATATATTTCCAGCGCCATCACCAATTTGTTTAATTATTGAGCCTTCTACTAATAAATAACTAGCAAACTTACTTGTTTGAGGAATTAAACCATTTAAACGTTTGTCGTCTGAAGAACCCATTAAAACTCTAACAGTTAAAACAGCGTTTTTGCCAGCTTCATTAAGAGCAAATATTGTATTTGCATCTTTGCCTGTAGTCATTTCTGCTATGGTGTTTTGAATCGATAAAGTACCAATATCACCATCTGGAAAATCGTTTAAAGGCACTTGATTGATGATAATCTGGTCATCACCAGTTAATGCATATATTGCCATTTTTATTCTCCTTATCTTTGAACATTAACTATTACATTTGAGCTATGGAATGCACCAGCCAATTTAATTGCTATTTGAACTATAGGAGCTATTCTTTGTTCTCTTTCTGCTTGTTGTTGTTGAGCTATTGGAAGAGAATAAATATAATAACCTTTTTCTTCAATGTTTCTTAAAAAGTCTTCAGGATTACCAAACGGAATAGAATCATTCCATGTTCCTGGAGCAATTAAACCATTTCTTACAGCTTGTACGCACCTTGATTCATATGCATTTTTAAGTCCTGTCATACCAGCTTCTGTTTGAGGAATTTTCGTATTTGTTTTTCTCAAATAATTAAAGCCAGATGTTTCTAAAGCCTTTTTGAACCAAAGTTCTCCAGTTACTTCATCAGTATAAGCTCCATTATCAAAAGAATAAACACAACTTAATCCTTCTGTATTTCCATATATATCTACTCCATTTTGTTTAGCTTGAGTATAATATGTTTGATTCAAGTTCAAATCAGGTAATATGCCTGTTAATTCTTTTAAGTTCATTGTAAGAACCGTAGAACTTCCACTGTAATTAGTAGAACAAGCAATTGATGCATATGTAGCTATTGCGCATTTAGCTCCTTCTGCTCCTGCATATGAGTATGCCATAGGTCTGGTTTTGGTATCTGTTGCAGCTTTTATTGAAGCACCTAATTTTGCAATATTTTTAAGTGATTGTGTAACTTCAAAATAAATATGGTCTAATGCTTGTAATGCTGTTGCATTTGCTAATATTACAGCATTTTCACAAAATTGAGTTGTAAGAACTCCACCAACATAAGCTATTTGGTCAATTTCTGCAATAGCCTCTGCAACGGTTTTTCCAGAAGAATTTGTTCCAGCTACTATTGTCGCGTTAGCAGTTGTATCTAAATAAGAGCCTCCTCCAATATCTGTTCCAGAAGATGCTGCACTAAACGCAATCGTGCTATCTGTTGCGCCATATCTTCTTGATGTAAATTGAATTTTGTTTGTATCAACTACTTCAATATCACAGTCTAAACCTTGAGCATTTAAAACTTTAACTACATCTTCTACTGTTTTAATAGCAGTAAAATTCATGTTTGTAATTTCATATGCGGTTCCATCCAAAGTTATTTTTAAACTACCAGTAGATATTAATTTTAAAGCAGTTAATATCGTTGGTGTTATAGCTATGGTTTTTGCATTACATGCAGTTGCATTTGTACTATTATATGGGTAAACAAGAACCTGTCCGCCACCTGTTCTTAAATTAAAAGCAGGAGTAAATAATGCTCTTGCCATTTTAGCAGTTAATGAGTTTGAACCATATTCATTAATAACATCCTGAGCAGATACTGCCCAAATATAAGGCTCTGAACTCAATGGAGATTCATTTGATAACAAAACAATTGAGTTAGTTGAATATTCTCCTAAACCTGAAGGAGCTTTTCCAAGCGTAACATTAATTGTATTGCTTAAAGCAATTTGTCCTGTAGCCATTTTTGTTCCTTTCTATATTTTTCCTATATACCATTTGACTTTGTTGCGAATAAAATCTCCATAAGAAGTGTTTTTTGGTACGTCATATGGGATTCTCGTTAAGTCTATTTTTCCTATATTTTGCTTTAACCATTGATTATTTGGCAACAACCGAATAATTTTTCCTGACCTACAAAGCTCACCGATTTCATGATGCGTATAAACCTTTGATGGAGTTAAATTGTATTTTTTACATATAATAGCGGCTTCTTTAAACATCTTTTCACATTGAATTACAGTCAATGGAGCGTTAATGTCTCCGCCAGCCGCTGAAATATTATATGTAATAGAGTTCATCCCACCAGTGGATTGGGTAGAGCCAGGAGGTTTACCGTGAACGAGGTTTCCTTTTTCATCGATTATTAATTGATAACTGTTTTTAATATGTTCAGTTATATTATAACTATTAACACCAGTCCAATGTAATATAATAAATTTTATTGTCATTATGAACTCGTAGTTGTTTCTGGTAAAACTGTAACATTTGCAAAAATAGAATCTTGAGAATATGCATCTTGTGCAGTCAATCTAAACGTAGAATAATAATCAACCTCTGTTTCTTTAGTGAACCATGTTAAACAATTAAATCTAATTGAATAGCGATTTATATCTGAACCACCCTCTAATCCAGAAAGATTAAAAGTATTGCTTATTTTTGAAATTCTAAATTGATATTTATCTTGTAATTGAATAGATAGTGTATTATTTAAACAAGCTTGAATCTCCCAAAATCTTTGCCTTGCCTCATTATTTCTAGAATATACGTCTATTTGCATGACTCTCTGGTCGTTTATCATACTTCTTTCAAAATAATGTGGCTCATTGTTAATTATTTTTGTAAAATATTCTCTTCTATTAGAAAAAACATTGCTAGAAAGTGTTCCAACTGTTATTTGTAAATGTTCAGTGTTATACAGTTTTACATTTTGCGATTTTATAGTAATACAAGGAATTTCATTGCCTTGAGAATCGTATCCATAATTGTTAGGCAAGTTTAAACTAGTTTTTATAAGTTCAACAAATATTTTTTCTAGTTCTTTATTCATAATCTAAAATCACCTGATACTCTATATAGCCGTATAAACTGTAATCTTTTACACTCATAACTTTATAACGAGTGCCTTGAAATTCAATTTTGTCTTGTGTTTGGAGATTTAATGTTCCTGCTTTTGCGTGAATCCAATACCAACTCCAAGAACGTTGTCCTTCTGGTTTAAATTGCAATTGGTCGTCTCTTAATGGTTGAAAAACTCCTTGAAAATTTATAATTTCTTCAGTTTTTACAGAATCACCATCAATTATGCTTTGTTTTATACGTTTAAGTGTTAAAGGAACTTCCCATCCATTTAAAGTATTAGTCATTTGAGGAAGTCCACCTCTTAAACTTCTATTTTGAGAAAAATTTAACATCTAGAATGTCCTCTATTGCATTATTTTTGCTTTTTATGTGTATTATTATTAGATTTTGATTTCTGTGTCTCTAGATTGATTCTGGATTCAGATTGCATATAATTTACACAAGTTTTTTGTTTTTCTGTTAAAACATATGCTTTTTTCTCGATTCTACGTTCTAATTTTATATAAACATTACTTGGGTGTTCACATTTGTCTGTAAAATATTTACAATCATCACATAAAAACATTATTCTACCTCATAAGTTATATGTTGTTTTAAATTACCAGTATCTACTAATGGTAATGCTGAACCTTTTTGAGAAGATGTTATTCCGTTGTTAGGTTCCCATTCTCCAAAACCACTTGTTTCAAATGCTTCCATTATTTGCTCAACAGCTGCAGAACCGAGTAAAATTGCTATGGATTCAGAATCGCCTGTTTGTTCTATATATTCTAAAATGTTTTCGCTTTCACCAAGTTTATCTTGGAGCTTTCTTCTTAAGTCCTGTCTTCTTTCTAGTGGCATTTGTAAAAATGACCTACTTGGAATTATTATATGTGTAGTAGACTTTTTAAGATTAATTCCAAATTGATGAAAGAAATAACCTCTCATTTTATCTGTTACAGGTATTTGACATCCAAATTCATGAATTGCACCAAGCCCAGCTAAATCTAAATTGTCTGAAACAGAATCAGAACCACCTTTTTCTGCTAGTAAACCAACTTTTACTTTATGGTCCTTTGCCATAGCATTAATTATATTTTGTAGTTTGCCATATTTGACTTTGGCACTAATCTGCATTTATGGAACCTTTTACTATAAAGAAATTACCTACTAAATATGGTCTGATTAATGTGGCATATTTCATACCATAACCTGTTGTTGCGTAAGGAGCTAAACCTGCATTATTAAGAATCCAATTGGGAATTGAATAACTTTCACTAACAGAACCAACACTTCTTGACGTTGCTATACCAATTATTCCGCTACCTAAAGCATTATTAAAATCAACAGTAAGATAATGCGCCACCAAATACATAAAAACTAGTTTTGCTGTAGCTTTGTCTGGAAACAATCCTTCGTTAAAATTAACATTGGCCTCTGCTATAGCATTTAATATATCTGAGTCTTGTGTATAATTTAAAACAGAATCATTATATAATTCCCAATCCGTGGTATTCGTTGGAAGATTAGTTGTAGATGCAACTTTTACTTTATAAAATAATCCTTCATAATATACAATATTATCTTTAAAATAAGTCCCGCTAGTATACACTGGCAAATACTCTGGTGTAAATCTAGGGAATTGAGTTTTAAATTCTGCTATTGTTATTTCCATGTTCACCTGTTTACAAATTTTAAAATTTATTGTATAATAATTTTATTAACGCTATCTCTTCTAAACTAAACGGACAAAATAGAGTATCATATAGATGCTCTTTTTTATTGTTTTATTTTGTTTTAGACTTTTGAGTTTTAGATTTGTTTGTTTTATTAGCTAATTGTTCTTTTAACTTTTTATTTTCTTCTTCAACTTCTTTTAATTCTTCAATATCAACGTATTCTTCAACATTTGGTTGAGCTAAAAGAATATTTAAAAGTTTTTTATCTTCAATATTTTTAATTTCGTTTGGTAAAATAAACTCTTTATCAAACATTATTTTATAAACATTTTTATTAATAATTTTCATTACTTATTCCTTTCTTTTTGAAAAACAAGAGGAGGAAAAACCTCCCCTTGTAATCCTCGTTATTACTGAACATCTGCATAAAGCATTGAATCAACTCTCTTAAGATATGGAGTACAGAATTGAGCTTCAGCATCAGATATAACGTCAAGAGCGCCTTGAGGGAATAACGGATGTGGAGTATATGGTTTCGGTAATTCCATAACTAAGTTATCTTCGTTTGTATTATAGAATACATAACGACCTTTAGAAGCATTTCCACCTGCTGTTGCACCCATGTTATAAGTTGTATGAACAATCTTAAAGTCTGTACCAACAATACCTTGAAATGCTCTTTCAAGAATGGTCTTACGAGTTTCTCCAAAAGAACCATAAGGTTGTTGTAATGCCAAGAATGCCGATTGAGGAACTAGCATTCTGTTGAACATCATCGTACCGTTACAGTTAGCTGCGTAAGCTGCTGGAGCTGTTGCCAAGAAAGTTTGGAATTGAGCATCAGTCATTGCATTAAGTTCCGCTGTCATCAAAGTAGTGTTAACAGTTACGTTTGGTTGATTTAACAAACCATAAGATTTGCCGTCACCCAAACCTTTGAATGTAGCTTCTTGCAAGCCAAGGTCATATACTTTCTTTCTTGATTTTTCATTTTCTTCAATTAATGAGAATGTTTCTGCATTTCTTGAAGCGATTGCAATAGCTTCCTGACCAAGAGTATATTTCATTCTCCAATAATTAACAGGAATAGTTAATGAACCAATCTGAATATTAGAATTTGCATCTGCATTAATACCAGAAGCAGTAGGATTAATAATACCTGCTTTAAACGGAGAACCTACATATGCACTTGCATATTGGAATAATTGCAATGAATTTGCACCTCTACCAACTTCAATTTTAACGAAGTCAGAGAGCTTTTGGCCCATCAATTCATAATATAAGGTGTTAACTACACCAGCAACAATTTGAGTTGTAGTAGTAATAACCTGTTCAATACCAGGAGTTGAGCCGATACCTGAGTTTTGAACTCTCATACGCATTTGATTTGCGTATTGTTCTTGAGTTAAAAGTCCTATTTTATCTGCCATAATTTAATCTCCTATGATGCAACGCCAAAGTTGAAGTTAAGTTGAACCTTAACAAAATCACCTTTAGCTGCTGCTTTTGTAAGTGCTACACCAACATAAGCATATGTTGAAGTTGTAGTATCGTCGACCGTCCAATCAGTAGTAAATTGAAGTTTATCTCCAACATCAACTGCTGATTCTGCTACACACCATACCTCATCGCCAGTTTTGGCGATTTTAAATCTTTCACCAACTTTATAAGCTGATTTAAATGCATCATATACTACCATACCATAAGGTACATCAGTTACTGCACAAACTTCTGCGACCGGATGGTCTGTGTTAGTAGATGAAGCATAAAGTTTTACAAAAGCGCCAGCTGGAAGTAAGTCTGTAGCTGTAGCTGAGTAAAACTCTACATTGTGTTCGCTAGGAACATTTGGTAACAAAGCATATTGTCCTTTTTTAGGAGTAATGCTTGTACCAGTAAGATTGAATGCTTGTGACATCTTTTTTACTCCTTTTCTATTAGTACTTTTCGCCTAAAGCAAATCTATCTGCCTTAGAAATATAATCTGATTCAATTTTTGATTTTCCACCCATGATGATTTCTTTGACATCTTTCATAGAATTTTTACATTTGTTCTTTACTTCTTCTTTGTCAACTTCATCATCTTCGTCTTTTTCATCGTCTTCATCTTCGACTTTGTCTTCTTTGTCTTTTTCTTCTTCATTTTTGCACTTATTTGCAATTTTCTTTTCTTCTTCGAACTTTTCTTCTTTTTCTTCTTCATCAACTTCATTATCAGCTTTTTTGTCTTCAGAAGGTTCGTAAGAAGCTTCTTCCATTTTCTTCATAATTGTTTTGATGATTTCATCATCAACTTTTCCTTTAAGGATTCCGCCAACTTCATCAATAAGCTTGCGTTTGTCTTCATTTTTTACTTCTTCTTTTTTGTCTTCATCATCAGCATTTTTAATTACGCCTTTAATGAAAGATTCTAATTCGTTTAATACTGACATTGTAATCTCCTTTACTGTTGTACTATTACTCGCTTTTTCTAATTTCTTTTTTGTTTCTTTTTCTGCTCGTTTATCGTCTCTCCAGAATAAATGAATATTTATATCTGGGTGCTCTGTACTTACAGAATATTCTATTTTATCCGCCAACTTAGGATAATCTCTTTTAAATTGAGCTATTTTAGATTTTAAATCTTGTGCCCATCCTTCTGGCTGTTTATAAATATATCTACCCTTATAAGAATTATATTCTTTTTCCCAATATCCATAATCTTCAATAGTCATGGATATATCTTTTATGTTTTTATTATCTAATGCGTCCTTATAATATCTTTTTTTAATATTTTTATCAGTTATTCCACTGTCATCTTCTTTAATAAATATATCCGCTAGTTGGTCAAATGCTTTACTTGCGTCGTTATGTTGTTTTTCTATTTTTTTTCTATATATTCTCTCAAACTCATCTGGGTCTAGTTTTTTCTTTCCAGGTTCAGGGTTTTGTTCTTTTCTTTGTGGAGGATTATAAGCAGGTTTAGAAGGTTGAGTTGGTTCTATTTTTTTATCTTCTGTTTTGGTTTCCTCTTTATTTAATTCATCAATATAATATCTATCTGTTCTAGCAGGCATATTACCTTTTTCAGGAAATTCAACTTCAACAACGTCTTCATTTATTTGTTTGATTATTTTACCTATTCTTTTATTAGGACCATCTTGCGATTTAAGATAAACATTATCACCTTTAGATATTTTAATTTCTTTTTTATCAAAAGACTCACCTTGTTGTTTTTCAATAAATTCTTTTACAGCTTCATCTTTAGATTGACCTTTTTTAATAGGAATATGATTACCATGAACAGTTATCCATTCAACATCATCATCTTTTTCTTTGGCATTCATAACTATATTTGCTCTTTCATAACGTGGATTTGGAACTAAAGCTAAATGTAAAAATTCTCCGCCTGTAAATTCCATATCTATTTTCTTGCCATTATGAGTTTTTTCAAGTTTATCACTATCAAAGTCATATGTACAAGATACTGACCAATCTTGATTTTTAATTAAATCAATAGCTTGTTTATCCCAAATTATACCATCGCAATAATACCAACCATCAAACTCATTGAACCACACATTAGATATTACGCCAACACGTTCTTTATCAACGTTTTCGTCATCAATATCTTTATGTTGAATAATAACTGGACAACCTACCATTGTATTAATAAATCTATCTAATGTTTCTTTGGTAATTAAAACATCACCAAATTCTTCATAATGAGCAACACCTGGTTCGATAAATCTTGAAACAAACTTTCTACCTTTACCTTTTGCCTCAACAGAAATATCTTCGCCAAGTTCCATTTTATTATGAACTGTTAATGTTTGTTTTTCACTTAATTTTAGCATTTAATAAACCTCTAAATTTAGATATTAAACTATTTTGTACTTTATATAATTTCTTTCGATTTTCCCAAAACTCTTTTGATGCAATAGGAGATAATGTGCAACGGCAATTGTATGTTTCTCCTGGCAATCCAGTTTGTCCTGTTCTTTCATCAATTATTGGTGGATTATCGAATCGAAATATTTTGCCATTTAATTGTTTATGCAAAGGCCGCTCGCGTCCATCGATGTTTGTGTGCCATCGAAAAAAAACAAAACCTTCTTCTTTATATTTAGCTTGCAAATAAGAAGTGGTTGCAATTGCGGTTTCATTCTTCGCTAGAAACATAGCATGACGTTGGGAGATACCAAATTCTTTTATAATATAATCTGCAACATCTTGCCGAGAACGTCCCTCTATGGCCATCTGACCAATCACAGAGCGCATTCTTGTTATGTTTTCGCCAGTCCAATTTTTAATCCAAAAATTAAGATTATCTGTATATCGCTTTGCTATTTCGTCTGCTTTAAAATCTGTTAATTTTGGAGATATAAGCTCAATTTTATGCTGTTCAGCATTTTTATATAATCTTTCTTGTAAATTCATCATTATTTTATCTACAATGTTATCAAAGATTATATTTTTTTCTTTTTTATTAAGTTCCCCTAATTGAAAATCTAAAAATGTTTGAAGCGCCAATACTTTTCCAGCAGCTTTTGCTTTCATCATATCAATTGCTCCAAGTATTTCCATTGGAACTTTAGATTTATCAATTAAATATGCTTTACGATATTTAGAATACTTAGCACCAAGCTTTTCAAGTTCTTTGCTAATTTTATTACTAAATCTTCCTGTTTTAGAATAAAATGCTCCATCTTGATAATATATAGAACCTGTCTCTAATGCTGCTATGATTATATTAGAGTCATTTATAACAGTATTTTCTTCTAATATTACAAGACATTCTTTGAATATGTTTGCCCATAACCAAACAATTATTTTATTGGCAATTATCTGTTCATATTGTTTTTTATAAGGTATAGGCTTTAATTCCATTTTAACTTTCCAAGAGCTTTTTGCCATAAACTATTATTTACTGTTATATCTTCTTGCTTCATTAGTTCGTCATCTATATTTTCAAAAGAATCATCAATTTCGTTTAATTCTTCTTCTGAAAAAGCAACAATTTCTTCTTGATTAAGCTTTTCCGCAACCTGTTTAGGTGTCATCACTCTTGCTTGAAGTAATTGCATATATGAACTAATTTTGCCTGAATCAATCTCTTGTTTTTCTTTTTCGGTCATTACACGAAGTGGTTTCCAATTAATAGTTAAATCATCAACTTTACGACCAAATAATTGATAACATCTAATATTTACTATCCATTTAACTATTGGTTGAACTGGAACTCTCAGCTCAGACATTATCATAGCATTATAGTTTTCTAAGTCATCTTCGCCTGAGCTAAAACCACTAGCTCCACGACCAAACACTTTTGAATATGGTATTCTTAAACTTGAACAAATAAGTAAGAATATCTTTTCAAGCATTTCATTTAAACCAGAAAATGTCATGGTTTTTTGGATATAATCGTCTTGGGAATCCATAACGCCCATATTTTTATAGCTTTTTTGTAAAGCAAACAACTCGGCTCTTCGTTTTACAAGCCTTTCGCCTTCAGCACTGCCTAATAAACTTGCCATATCAAATATCTTTAAAATATCGATTTTGGCTTCATCTAAAAGTTCTAGAATCACCGAGTTAGCTTTAATATATTGATTTAACTGAGGAATTATTGATTCGAATACACTAGCACCCCAACCTTGTAATTGGTTTCTAATATAATAAGGTTGAACTTCGCCTGAAAATGTTTTTACTCTTGAGGCATCAAATATAACATTGTTACCTTTTTCGCCCATCATATTATCTTGTAATAAAAATTGCTCTGCTAAATATAAGCTTGTAGCTAAAGGATAACATTGCCATCTATCGCAAGCTAAAAATTCAACTGGTTTTTTATATATTGTTTCAGGATTAAATGGAGTATCTGCTTTTTGATTAGTATTGCAAAGAATTACTCCACCACCATACAATCTACCCCAACGTAAACATTGTTTTATTATTTCAATATCTTTTTCTTCGATTATTTCTTGAAGCTCTTTTAATTCGTCTGAACTTAATGTTGCACTATCTAATTCAAATCCACCATCACGAAAGCAATCAGACACAGGTAAATCTACCGCTAGTTTTGCAAAACCATTAGATTTATATGTATTTGCCAATGGAATAAAATTTAATGACAAAAGATTGTTAGTAGCGTTATTTATGATAATATCTTGAGTCATTTGTCCTTCAAGGTCATTTAAACCCATCGCGGTTGCAAGTCCATTTTCTACTTGTTGTTTATTTTCTTCCGTCATTATTATCTTTCTTTTTGTTTAAATTAAATTCAGAATCAAAATAATCTTTTTTAACTTCTATTTGATATATTTGCCCCTCATATTGAGATTCTTGGCAAATTTCTTCTTTTGAAAATATTGTACGTCCAAATAGTTTATAGTTTGTTGTTTTTGTCCAAAAAGTATTTTCCATAGTTCTATATATAAACCATAAATTAAGTGCAGCCTCGTGCATTCTAGTGTTAGTCAAGTACACTCAAAATAGATACTTTTTTCTGAATGTATGGATTTAATGCGTATCTTATAGCATCTATATAGTGATTGTCTTTATCTAATACAATCGGTAATATTTCACCAGTATTTCTATCTTGCTTATAGGAATAAAATTCAAATTCTTTATAAGTATGTTGGCATCTTGGATGAATATAAATTCGTCTAAAGCTCCTTATATATTCAATACCATCTTCTACTGAACCTTGCCATTTTGGACAAGCTTTAATGTTAAAACCTTGTCTTGCCACATAAGATATTGTTTCTGGTCTAGCACTATCTGCTCTTATCTCCCATTGCCTATCATACGGAACTTTTTTAAAAAGAGCGGGGATTTCTTCAAACTCAACTCCAACACCACCAGATTCATAATCAATATATAAACAATGGTCTTTAATAAAACATCTAACCAGCGTTGTTGGGTCATTTGCAAAACCCCAGTCTGAACCATAATAAAATGTCATACCATCTGGAGTTTCAAACTCTTTTAATTCGAACTTGTCATGAAATACTTGAGCTTCGGTATTTATTACTGTTTTGCCAAGCCAAATATGCTCGTATTTGCCATAGTCAACTTGTTTACAATACTCCATTTCCCTTCTTAATGTTTCAGGAAAAAATGGATTGTCTGTATAATTAACTAAAACGCTTGTGCAATCATCGCGTTTTGCTACAACAAAATTTTGATATGTTGCATCCTCTTCTCTATCTGGATTAAAACTTATCCAAATCTCAGAATCCTCTGCTCTTATTGTAGGTATAAGAACATCCCAACTTTCTTTGGTTACTGATTGAGCTTCTTCTACCCAGCAATAATTTATACCTTCAATTGATTTAATTTCGTTGATATTGTTTTGAATACCTTTGAAATAAAACTCAGAGCCATTATCACATCTTATTACATTTTGAGTGATTTCAAATCTTTCATCTAAACCTAAACGACTTATTGTATCGCTCAATAACTTATGTACTGATTGAGCTATCGATGTTTGTAATTGCCTTGTACAAAGTATTCTGCATTTATTTTCAAGAGCTTTAGCAATTAAACAAGCTCCTATTGACCAAGATTTACTTGAACCTCTACCACCATAAGCTACTTTATATCGCTTTTTAGTAGTGAGTAAAAATAAAAGCTTTTCGGGAATTTCAAGATTTATTTCCATCTTCTATTCCCTTTACTGGAATTACGTTAATTACTGTATTTGATATACTAATATCTCCAGATATTGGTATGTCTTGTCGCTCAGATGGTTTTATAATTTCAACCAATTTTACTAAATCTTTTGTTTTGCCGTATTCAATGCATTGATGAATTGCCATATTAACTACTTCTTGTAATCCACCTTGCTCTTCAATAAGTTTATATAAATCATCGCACATTGTATAGCGATTATGTATCTCTTGTTCTATAAAAGGTCTTTCAATATTATTTTGTTTTCTTTTTGCTGCACTAGCTAGTTGAGCTCTCCTCGCTAATTCTATGCTATCTTTAAAGTTTGTTCCCTTTTCTAAATTTTTTAATGAATTTTCATGAAGTTGTCTTTTTTTCTTTTCCATACTAACTTATTTGTAAATTTATTAATCCTTTGCTATTTTTTAGATTTTCCGCTATATTGCCAATTAGATTTTCATCTGCTTTATCCACTTGCATAGAATCTATATGTTTTAGTGTATCTTCTATTATATGATATAATAATGTAAAGTTTTCTTTATTATTGCCGGGATTTATTACTGGAATTAATTTAATTGCCTCGAATAAATATTTTGTCCCTTGTAACGGATATTCATCTGAACCCAGTATAGACTCTTTGCAACTATCAATATAATTATCTATATTTTTTGCTATTCTGTCTGCTAATAAATGCATAGAGTATGCTTCATCACCTGTGCAAGTATAATGAACTCCCTTTGCGGTCTCTTTAATTGCTATAAGTTTAATTATTAAGTTGTTCATATTCTTTTTCGCTTATTATATTATGTCCTGTCTTGTGAATATACCCTATCACTTCTGTCATTCCTTTGAAATCACTTCGTAATATTCTATACCCATTTTTTAGTTTAACAGCTTTTCCATATTTCCAACCAAATGGAGAACCTTCTTTTTCTTTTATATCATCATAAGTATAATTTATTTGATTCATTATTAAACTTATGACATGTTCAGCCTTTTTACCAACTTGTAAATCGTCAAATATTTTACCATCTTCTTTGCGTTGTTCTCTTAATAAAACAATTCTTTCGCCACATTTACGACATTCACCTATAATTGCTATTCTGTGGTCAAATTGTTTATTATCAAATAAATACCAACAATTAAATACTCTTGTTGTGCCTTTAC
The DNA here is from genome assembly GCA_017652345.1 of Methanobrevibacter sp. The sequence goes on along the minus strand of JAGCBE010000476.1, from coordinate 14,248 downwards.
AAGCTTTACAATAGATCGTATTCAGATAGCTCTCCTATCTTAGATATAACTTCCAACATCTCGTTCCCACATTAAATATTGTGCCTATATCTACTTTTCTATTATATACCATTTTTATCATTTTGTAAACAGCCTCTTTTTTCTTTAATTAATTTGTCTACATATCTCCAATTTATTTTAATATTATCCCATCCATTTGTTTTTTGTATTATTGAAATAATGTTATCACCCCATTTGTTTTGCATTTTTCTTGCCCAATAAGATTGTTTCTCTCCTCTAGTTTGTGAATCTATCCCGCCTGGATTAGCACCTATAGATGGTACATTAAAATATAAATGATTTAATCTAAATGTCTCAACATTGTGATTTATTATTATATCTAAGCTAAAATCTCTATCTTCAATTGTGTCTTCTTCAATAATTACGTTTTGTATTTGCGGCATATATAAAAACCAAACAACTTCTAATCCTCTATTATATACTATTGGTTTAGGTTGACACCAAGCGAATTGGTTATATTGCATTGTTCCACAGGTTTTAAACTCTAAAAATTTATCTAACGCATTTAAAAATGCCTTATTATCTTTAATTCTTTTTCCTTCTACAATGTATCCCATCTGGGAGATGTCATCATCCACCATACAAATATATTCAAACCCCATATCTTTAGCTTCTTTCAATATATAGTTTCTTGAGTACGTTATTCCCATATTATTTGCTGGTAATACAATAAATCGATATCCTAAACTTGCTGCTTTTTCAACTTCTTGCGGCTCAATAACCAACATAGGCTGTAAACCTAATTCTACTAATATATTATAGGTTTTTTCATTGTCTAATCTTCCTTTAGTAGGAATAAAGACCTTTACTTGTTCATACTTGTTCACATTAACCTCCTTTAAAAAATTAATTCTCTAATTTTATTTATTTCAATTTTTAAGTTTTTATATTCATCTTCATTTTCAAATTCATCATATGCTTCAGATATTTCAAATTGCTTTATTAATAATTTTGCTTCTGATTTTACTTTTTGTGTAAGCTTTTTTGTATTATAAAAATTTCTAATAGCTGCTTTAAAATATTCACAATAACTCATAATATATCATTCCTTTCTATTTTTGGTGGTCCATATAATCTAACTAATTCTAATACTACCATTTTCATTTGACATTTGGTTTCCATAATTTTATATATATCACACCTTTGGCAATTACATCCTATTTTATAACAATAAATTGATGATTGAGTCCATTCTTTAGGATTAGATATACTTGTGACTACTTTTTCTTTATTATGCAAATATTTATTAATAAGTTTTATAAATTTTATATTAAAATTAATACGAAATGGTTTGTCAAAAATCACTAAATCTTTAAATTCTTCTTTACAAATAAGAGTATGTAAATTGCTGCTGCTAATATTTAATATAGTTGCCACGTCTTTTATTTTTAGCCAATTACTCAACTTAACACCTCATTGATTTTGCGTACTATTCTTAAATAATCACATCCACAATTATCATCTTCATTTAAACATTCTTTGCATTTATCTGCTATCTCTCTTATTTCTTCCAATTTAGAGCGGTATTTTTTTGTTATATTGGTGCATAAATCCCTATGCGACCTTGTTCGCCTTTCATTTTGTGCAATTCTATACATCATAGTAAATTTATCTTTTGGGATTTCTTTTTCATCAAAAAGCATAAATTTTAGTGTTTTAATTTGGTCTTTTTTATTTTGGTTATATTCAATTAAGTGTTTGAATTGCTTCTCTTTAGATTCTAACCAAGTTTTTAATTCTTTGTTTTCATGCTCTAATTTATCAATCCGCTCAAGTAAATCTCTATTTGTTTTTTCAATGTCAAACAACTTACATTTATCACAAGCTTTTTTCAATTCGTCACGTTCTTGCTCTAAGCGTTTGAGTTGCTTGTAATAGCAGTTATGATTTTCCTCACATTTGTTTGTCTTTGTAGTTTCTCCCCAAATATGCATACTTACACAAGTGGGAGTATAAAATTCACACTCTGCTACATTTACACCGTCAATTATTATTTCTTCTGTCATAAATCCTCCACTTCATCAATGTTTAATCCTGTGCAAAATGTAAAATACTTTGCCATTGCTTCGTGTAAAAACGGAGCTTCTTTATACTCAAACTTTTTTGTACCTTGATTTATTGCACCTATAAGCATTTTTATAAAATTATGTAGTCTGTAACATTCGCAACATTCTGTTTTTTCTATAACACCGTCACAATCACATTCACATTCTTTATAAAAGTCACATTGTTCTTCTGTCATACTTCTACCTCATTTAACTCGTTCCATTTCTCAATAAGTTCTTTTATGTCGTACCTATCCATAGGTTTACTTTCTTTGCAATATTTTGAACATCTTATTTCGTGCGTCCACCATTCCCAATCAGGTTTACCACGCAAAATTGCTTCTGCTCCACAATATTTACAATTAGCTATATGTGGTTTTTCTTTTAATACCCACTCGGGCAAGTTTGGCATATACTCTGTCATTTATTTATCTCCTTCCTTACAAGTGTATATAGTGGTTGTTTTTTGCATTGCAAATATTCGCTTGTTAGTTTACAATGTGTACTACAATAAGCATTTATCATATAAACATCATATATAGAACAAGCAATTATACTACCTGAAAACATTCCTACTAAAACAAATATCATTGCTACTATTATTGCTTCCCTCACTTTAATACTCCTCATTATTTTATCTTTACGGCTGTAATGCTTACACCTTCGCAGTTACTTATAGTAAAAATTCTATATGTACCTTCTTCTGTTGTTACTTTTGTGGTCTGAATTTTACTTGTCATTGATTGAAATTTAATTGTTACCAAATCGCAAACATAAGTAAAAGGGTTAACCATCACCTTTTCTTGTGCTCGAACAGGTGTAATACAAAATAAAAATATTAATAATACAACAATTTTCTTCATTCCCCTATCCCCTCTATATCAAACATATCAAGTATTTGTTTTGCAAAACTTTCAACGTGCGCATTATATAACCACCTATCACTTGTACTTTTACACTTATCTATCACTCGCTTTATAACGCAGTCGGTACAGTCTGCACATTTTATATGACCTTTTGCATTTCCACACATATTAAAATATGTTCCACTTGTTGCTGTTCTCATTAAAACAAATGCAGGACAATTCTTTACTATATATCTATTAGCATTCTCTTGAATGCGGTCACGTTCACGTGTCATTCCCTTACCTCCGATTCTAAACTTTCTATTTCTTCATCAGTAAAATACACTTTATGTTGACAAACTACGGAATAATAACCTTTCTTAGAAGATTTATACAAATTATGTGTTCTTTGTGTAATAAAACCACGTTCTTCTATTTGAAGTTTCAACATACATTCAATATGTTTCCAAGTGCCATCTTCCATTCTTCTGTACCCATTATTTTGATAAGTTTTATCAATAGGCACATTGTTTATATCACCAATTATTTTTAAAGGAATTACTTCTAATGTTCTGCGAACACCTCCACCCCAATATTTTGTATTTTTTATTTCTAGTTTAGTCATTCCAATATCTCCTTTATCTGCTTACGTTCTTCTTCTGGCAAAAGCTCATAGCACATATTTATAAATGACGCTATTTGCTCTGCGAAGCCTTGACCACTTGTAAAAACATATCGCCTTACATCATCACCTTCGCATTGGAAAGTATAATCATTTTCAAAGTTCTTTGAAATAGTTATGTTGTAATAATAAGAAAGCAACTTAATCAACTCTAGCTGTTTCTCTGCGGTGAATGGTGGGTAATTTTTTCTTTTGTTACAATTAGGACAATCGTGATATTTTCTCCAAGTTTTATTTATTAAGCAAGGTGATAAGCATTCTTTCAATATCCCTGCATTCTCATACATCTTTTCTACTTCGTTCATTTAGTCACCTCACTATAAAAATTTATTAAATAATTTATCACCAAGAGCAATCATTTCTTCATTTAATTTTTGATTATCGTCTATGTGGTCTTTTAGTTCTTGAATACTACCTATTGTTCTTCCCGTATAAGCATTATACTTTTTAGCAATAGACAATAAGTGTTCACACCAACTATTTGAATAACTATTCCCGCATGTATTCAATATGCTATTAATAGCACTCCACATAAAATATCGAATTTCATCAATATTAACTTCGTTCATTTAGTCCTCCAATAATAATTTTCTCTTTTATTAGTTCTAACAAAATTCTTAGTCCGCTAATAATAATTGCGATAATACCAAGCCCCATAAAAAATGCTAAGTATATAATTCCAATCATTGCTAAACCTTCAGCTATCATTCTTAGTCCTCCAATAGTTCAGGGTTCTCGTATATGTTGCCAATTACCATATAACCGTGTTCATACATTTTCTGTGGTTGAGCATATTGTTTCGCAAAATCTCTTGCTTTTGTACCTTTTAATTTGCCGTTAATATATTCAAGAATAAAACAGTAATTTTTAAATTTTACAGCATAATCAAAGGTCATACCATTTTTAGCCTTAAGCCTTACTATATCCTCCTCATAAATCAGTTTGCCGTTCTTATCTTTTCGTCTTGTGCATTGCATAAGAATAAAATCATCGTTCTTTAATGTTTTTTGACCACCATTTGTAAAATGAAAAACACATTTATTAAGTCCTTGTAAAAAACAATAACTATCTATGTCGTACATAATCTGATTATATTTAAGAAATACTCTAAACTTAAATCTATCTTCCATTTTTACTCCTCCAATACCCATTCAAGAGCTTCTAAAAATCCAAATTCAGTATTCTTTAAGTAACCGACTGTTTGTCGTTTTTTATATAACTCGATTATTTTGTCTTTTATTTCTTCTTCTGTTTTCACTTTTCATTCTCCTGTATCAGTTCTAAAATCTTGTCTAATGCTTGATATGGTCGTTTTATACATGTTGCTTTGATTTTCTCAATCAATTCCGCTTCGTACCACTTAACTGTATTTCCTTTATAATCTACTGTTTGCCACATTGCTTAAACCTCTAATTCTACTATTGCCACATCGACCGTTTTTTTATCAAAATTCATAAAAAATCCTTTGTCTTTTGATAAATAAGGTTCTCCATTTGTAGGTCGAATAAACCCACCTTTTTTAAGCTTTGGTGCATAGTATTCATTATTCTTTAATTCGGGAAAAGGATAATATAAGCCATATTCTTTTGCGGGAATTGCTTCAATTATTTTCAATACTTTCATCTTCCCACCTTCTCCATTCTGCAACAATTATCAAAAAACGGCTTTATCCAATCGTCTAGCTTTCTATTTTCAGGAAGGCTTTTATTAAATAAACAATTTGCACATTTAGGTATTGTGTTTTGCCTACATATCAAACAATAATGTTTTGTCATTAACCAATCAGGCTTATTCATCTCTCGTGTCATGGAAGTAATGCTCCATATTTTTCCCAACAACCATTATATGCTTCATTGAGTTTGTTATTGTTTGCCAGCAATTTGAAATAATGTTCTTGTGCTTTTTCTTCAGGAGATTTATCTAAAAATTCTGGAATACTTACTCCTGTTTCTTGCTCATCTTTATAAAATTTCAAAAGACAACCTAATACTATAGATGATTTATGTATAAAAACTTGTTCTTCAAATTCTTGTTCTAAAGTTTTTTGCATTTTCTTTTCCTCATAATTTCTTTAAGTTTTTTAACTCTTATTTTTTTTATAAACTCTCGTACCAACTCTTTTTCCCAACTATATAAGCGAAAGCTGATGAGCTTCGCATTCTCGCCAAATATCGACACCTTGGGCATTTTGTTTCACTTCCTTTCTTTTGAATGTATATTCTTTAAAACGACAATTTTCTTTTTCTATCCACTTTTCTTCTATATCATAATAATTTCTCAAACTTTTCAAAACTGAATAACAACAATTTGCATTTGTTTCTTTTAAGATAGTTTTATGAGTTATTACGCATTGATTTTTAAACATCATTTTTTCAATATAATTTCTCATTGTTTTTACGTGATTGTTTCTTGCCATAATTTACCGCCTTTCCTTTATTTTATAATGTTCCTTCTTTAGCAAATTTTGCTTGTTTAATATAATCTTCTATCATCATAAATAATGTTTCATATTGATAATTATTTTTTGGTTCGTCTTTTATTATATTTTTAATACTTTTTAAACAATATTTATAATATTCTTCTAATTTCATATTGTTTTCCTTTCACTTCCCGCCATTATAACCCTCTAAGAGGGAGGTACCCGGCGGTAATGGGTACCTATTTAACTTCTTCAACTTCATATATATCTTTATTTAATTCATGAAAATTTCTTAAATCGCTTGCTGAGAAATACATACTTTGTACCATTTTTGCTGCTGCTTTTTCATTTGGAGCTTCTATTTCTATGTCTCCACTCATTGTTACATCTACTGTTACTACATATTTTTTCATTTTTTACCGCCTTTCGTTTATTTACAATTCTATTATACTACATATTTTTTTATTTGTAAATACCTTTTGTTACAATTTGTTACATATTTGTAAATACATTATTTATCATATTTCCTAACTATTATTGAATTTAAATTATATTGATTAAATATAAACTCATTTTCTCTATAATCTTCAATATAAATAATTTCTTTGCAGGATGTGTTTAATAATAGCTTCGTACAAGTATTACATGGGCTATATGTTACATATGCTTTATTTATTTTATTAATATCAGGGCAAAATAACAAAGCGTTTTGCTCAGCGTGTATTGCTCTACATAAGTGTATATTATTAGTATTTTTTCTTATACATTTTAAGCAATGCTCTTGACCTCTAGGGGGACCATTATAACCAGTACTTAAAACTATATTGTTTTTATCTACTAATACACATCCTACTTGTCTAGATAAACAAGGAGAGCGTTTTGCCACTATCTTGGTTAATTCAATAAAATATTCATCTGAACTTAAGCGCATAAAATATCTCTCCCAAATTCACTTTTATATTTATTTAATTCTACCGAATCTTTCTCTGATAATGCCTTCAAATAATGTTTTAATTCTAATGGACCATCAAATTTATATGGGTTAAAATATTGATATACTTTACATACTTTATTATTTAAAACATCAATTGCTGATTCGAAGTTATTTTCATATAAATGTCTTGACCCTGCATTAAGATATAAATGTCCAAGCTCTAAATTATCTAATCCTCTTTCTCGCAATAATAACATTAAATATCCTGTTAACATTGTAAAATTAAAAACATCGTATGGCACGCCCAACCAAATATCTGAGCTTCTCATATTATCAATACAATATATTTTATTATTTCTAATTAACCATTGAACAGATATTGTGCAAGGTATATCTTTAGAAGCACGAGGATTTGGTCTCCATATCGTCGCTACTGCCTGCCTAGTATCTACATCGCTTATTAATGAATCAACAATATAGTGCCACTGGTCAACCAATCGTGGACCATATGCTCCATTAAAGTGATAGCCATCATCTGAGAATTTACTTATTGCTTTTGAATAATCCTTGATTGATTCTACGTCGTTTTTCCCAGATATTATCCACCAACTTTCTCTTGCCATAAATTTATATCCAAGATTTCTTTCAATTACTGATAAAATTGGTGTACGCATATCAATCTTCATTTGGTCATTAAGAATTTCTTTTATTTCGAAACCTCTTGGTTTACTAACCAAATCAGAATCTATTATTTTTTGCAATGTTTCTAACCAAACTCCATTCATTATATCTCTCCTTTATCAATAGCTTCTACAGCAAAGCAAGCATAGTTAATTAAATCTAATAATGTATCTCTTATTGATTCATTATTAGGACTTTTTGTTTGTTTTGCCAAACTATTTAATCGCTGACTTTTAGTATGTATCATTTGAGCATATGATATTAATCCAAATGGAAAATATATCGCTCTTGATTCTGGGATGTCTTGTCCATTATTATAATCTTGCGATTTTTTTATTGCAATCTCTGTTACTTCTCTAAATACAGGAGATATTTTTTCATACAATTCATCCATTAATATATTCTCCTTGATTAAGTACCTCTTCTAAATTAGGTGCAACCCAATCTTCTGGTTTGCAAGCATCTTGTTCAGTTCCACGATTTTTGGTGCCACGCTTTTTTGCCATATTTTTTTGTTGAACCAAATTCCAGCAAGCTATAAATGCTTCTTTTGAAACACCTATTTCATAACATCTTCCGATCGCAAAATATATTAAATCAATCATAGCATCAACTTGTTCTGCTACGTTATCTTGATTACTTGCCAATGTAAACTCATGTAGTTCTTCGTACATAGCAGTTAGAGCAAATAGCAATCTTTCTCTACTTAATGTTGTGGGAACACTTGGTTGTTTTGAACCAATAATCTTTTCATTAAACTCATAAACATCTTCAATTAATTTCATGATATTCTCCTTATATTTTATGCAATAACTCTTGAATCATATTGTGCCGCATATGTTCTAACTCTTCTTCGCGACATTCTAAAAATTCTTCAACTTCGTCATTTATTTTTTCTAATTGTTTAATTTTTTCTTTATTTTTTTCTATAATATTTAAACATTTTTCTCTTGTATCATTTAACTCTTTTTCGATTTTATTATTAATTTGTGTTATATTTTCTTCTAGACTTATTTCATGAATAGATTGAACTGCTTTTTTGCGAAGATCTTTTAATACAATTTCAAATGCTTCTTTTAAAGATTTTTGAATACTTTTACATAAATAACCATCTTTCAAATAACGCTTAAAATAAAAAAAATAGTTATAAATTACTGTATTAGAAAACTTATTTCTTAACAAATCAATATCTTGTGCCTTTTTTACTATATCTTTTGGCCTGCAATCTTGATTGTTCCAATAAAATTTTACCAAAAATACAAATTCATCTTTTGTTTTTCTTTTCATATTAATTCCTCACTTTCTAAAACTATTATATTATAAAAACTTCATTTGTAAATACATTATTTTGAATAAACAAATATACTTCTATCTATTTTATATTTTTCCTTAAACGCTTCATCACTTAAAAAATCTACATCGTAGTGACATTGCAAACATAGTGTAAAAAGTTTTTGAAATTTATTAATAAACTCTTTTGTCCAAGTTGAAGGCGTTATAATTCTTTTCGATGCCAAATCTCTTAAACATTTTTGTTGTTTTAAAAAATGGTGCACAGTTAACAATGTTCTTCTGCCACATATCTCACAATATGACTTTGGTTCATATATAGTTTGAGTTGTAGTATCAAAATATAAACCTCCTTCTAAATAATATGACTTTTTCATTTTATAATATCTCCAATGTAAATATTTAATTCTGATGCTAATTGAATAAAGTAATTTATAAGTTCTGTCATCTCTGATACATCAAATTTGCTTGAACCTATAAATGCTTTAATAACTAACATATTTTTGCCATTATATTCTCTTGATTCACAAATTTTAACTGCTCTAAATGTTTGCTTTACTGACTCCAATGCTTCTGGCAATATCATTAAAAACTCAAACTTTGCGTTTGCTTTTTCTAATCCATAAGCATATGTATCCATCTCATCATTATTGGTTTCTTTTGCAATTCTCGATATAATTTCCCACATTAACCTATTTTGTTCAATTGACCTACAGCTACGGTATTTTTTGAAAGTAATGTTATAAACTTTTCCTAGTTCTAAATCATTTCCTTCTTGTGTTTTAAGTACTATAAATTGGTCATCCAAATTAAATATTTCTGCTTGTAAATTTATCATTATGCTATCACTTTCACGTTGAAGTCGAGATACTTTTTGTCATTGTATTCTCTTTCGGAGAAATAACCACCAACTGTTATTAATTCGCCTTTTTTAATATCTCCAGCTTGTTCTGCTAATTTATTCCATGCGACGCAGTTAAGCCAGCAAGGGTCGTCATCTTTTTGTTTTTTAAGTGGTATTGAAAAACTTGTTTTACAAGAACCTTTTTCAAAATATTGAATATTTGGTTCTGAAATATAGCCACTAAACCATTTTAATCTTAACTCAAACTCATTAAACTTTTCTTCCATTTTAATTCTCCTTTTGCTCTAATTTTTCTAATATTTCTCCACAAAATAAACCATCGTTTAATAATTCTATCTTATTCTCTTTCATAAAAATAAAAATTTTATTTTGCATTATACCTGGAAATTCTTTTATTTGTTTATATTTATTTTTATTTAAAAATATTTTATCAATGTCTATATTATTTAATAAAAATATGTATTCTTCATCAATATGCCTTGTTAATGTTGATATTTTAAATTTGCTTAATTCAAGCTCATCTTTTAAACTTTGTATTTCATTGTCGATATCTTTGAACCAATTAAACATTATACCTCCTTATATTCTATTTTTAAACCACTTCTACAAAATTTATAATCTTGTGATGGACTAGTCACCCGATTACCCATTGTAATCCTAAAAAGTTCTGTTTCAATGCCTAAGTTTTGACCTATTTCATTTTTAAGCTTTTCTTCAATTTTTTTCTTTTTATCTTCTAATGGTTTTGCCTCTGCTTTTATTTTGGCAATTTTTTCGTTAAGTTCATTTAATTCTTCTATCAATGAATCTTCTAAATTTGATTGAATTATTTTGCCATTGTTAATTGGTTTAAATTGTTTATAATATTCTACATCTTCTGTAAATTTAAAACAATAATCTAATATTTCTTCTTCTGTCATAATTGGTTCATATAGAAACCATTTAAAATCTACAATTTCTTCACCTTCACAAATTCCAACCGCTATATATGCCTTTTTCTTTTTTGCTAAATAACAATTAAATTCTAATTGAGACTTATATCCTTCTGGTATTCCATCTTTCCAAGTTTTAGACCTAATATCTGTGGTTTTTGCTTCAAATACAGCATCATCAGATGTTAAACCATCTACATGGCATCTTAACTCTAAACAACAAGGGGTTGCTTTTTTAATAAATTCATCTTGTTGGTTTGTTACCTCTAAACCTGTTTCATCTTCAAATCTTGCTATAACTTCATCTTCTAGAAATTCTCCACGCCTAGTAGCACTATTCCCTTCAAATGTACTTGCAATTATTCCTGCTTTTTCTAAAACTAAGTCTATTCTTTTACTATATGGATTAACTTCCATAATCGTGCCAAACTCAGACCCACCTATACGTTGAAGTCGCTCTTCTTTTGTTCCTATAGTTTTTTCTTTAGTCATTTAATACCTCATCAATTCTTTGCTCTAACCATCCACCAGGAATCATAACTTTAAGTTCTAAATTATTTTTTGCAACTTGTCTTATTTCTTTTAATGCTAATTCATATTGAATATTTTGTCCTCTTAAGTTTAAAACTTCTTCTTTTAACTTATCATTTTCTCTTGATAATGATTCTATTTTACATTCTAAACTTTGTAAACAATATTCATTTGCATCTGCATTTTCTTTTGCTATTTTTAAAACCTCATTATATTGTTTGAGTAAACTATTATATTGCTTTATAGCTATTGGATACATTTTTTCTAAATCATTTACTTCATCTATACTAAGCATCTTTTTTATCCTTTTTACTCTTTTTGTAACAACCACTACACATTTGCCAGTGGTCTAACGCTCCCGATGTTGTCTTTTTTCCACAAACTGGACAAATTATATCTTCTTTTTTAGTTTCTTCTTTTTCTTCTTTGCCGTGTTTATTAGTTGCATCTGGGTCTTTTACATCATTTATAGCAAATAAACCATTTAAAGCATACTTACGACTATATGATGATGTTGCTCCTGTTATTTGGGCTTCATCCATACCTTTTTTACTTTCAGGTTCTCTCGCTATTGCTGTTGTAGATGTTAGCTCTTTACCGTTTTCATCCCATAATTGTGCTATTGCTTTAATATAGAATCTACCATCTATTGCAATAAGTTCATCTTTTAAAGTTAAAATAAGATTTTGTTCTTTTAATAATGGCTTTACTGCTTCTAAAATGTCTTCACAACTGCGATATTGGTAACCACCATAGTCGTTAAATTGAGCTTTTGGAGCTTTTAATTTTTGTTGAATTTCAAGTAATCTTTTCATATTAATTCCTTTCTTTTATATATTTCCAGTATATCATAAAAACTCTTATTTGTAAATACTTTATTAACAATTTGTTACATTTTTAAAAATTTCATCTATAAAATATTGTGCTTCGTCTAAAGAAAAATAATATGTTATATTTCCAAATGAAATATCATATCCTTTTCCACTTTCTTTAAATCCAGTCATTTTGTTTGAATCTACAATCAATTTATCTCCACTTTTTTTATTAATAGTTATAAGCATATTATCCTCCTATATCTTCTAATATTCTTTTGTTTGCATTATAAAATAATTCAATTTTACCGCCACTTGGGTCTCCTATTGAAAAATTTTTGACTTTTTGTATATGTATAATTGGATTATTACTAAGTTTTTGTGTAAAATTATCTCTTTCACGATGTACAATAATTCCATAATCTGACATATTATACCAATCACCTGAACCAGATATGCTATACATCGTGGGTATAGTTTCGCCATCTGGTTTTTTTGGATGAGCTACAAATATAATCAAAATATCCAATCTTTTTGCTAGAGTACATAATTTTGCTAATATTGAACCTATATACTTATCTTCTCTATCCTTATAATCATTTTGTAATCTATTATATGGGTCAATAACTAAAGTTTTTATTCCGTGTTTAATAACTTCTAATTCTGCACATTTACAAATATCATCAATATTCCACATTCTGTTATTATCAAATAAAATAAAATGTTCACTTATAAAGAAAAAATCATCAGTACATAATATTTTTTCAAACGCTTTATCTTTTCCTTCATTTATCAATTTCCAAAACGGTTGTTGGTTATACATTTCATAAATTGTTTTATAATAATTGCCCATTGTATTTTCAAATGAGGCGATTAAATGTTTAAAACCATATTTTTTAGTTAAATTAACTAATAAGTTATCTACAAAAGTTGATTTACCTCTTGATGGATATCCACTTACTACCATCAAATATCCAGTTTTTATTTTGATTATTTTATCAAGATTATCCCATCCTGTGTTATAAAAATTTTTATCATCTCCAAACAATTCATTATAAATCTCATCCCATTTTTCTTTAAATGTAATAATTCCATCTGTTCCAACATACTCAGCATTGTTTATGTATGTGTGTAAATCTTCACCAGCAACCAATGCTTCATTAGCATCTTTATATTTGCCCCATTTTACTATTTTGCATTTATCTTTAGGAAATCTACTAATTAAATTTTCTCTTAAACTATATCCTACTTCATCATTATCAGTGGCAATTATAAAGGTTTTAAATTTTTCTAAAAATTCATTACTACAATTACTTAAGCATTCTAACTTTTTATCACTGCCACCTTGCGGAACAGAAACTGAATTAATTCCTTGTTCCGCTAATGACAGTACATCAATCTCCCCCTCAACTATTATTAAGTTTTTATCATCTTTTACAAAATCTACACCAAAGAATGTTTTTTCTGAATCTTTAGTTTGAGTAAATGTTTTTTTACCATCACCTAAATTGGTTCTTGTTTTAACATTAACTAAAATTCCATTTTTATAATACGGGAAAATAATCGTGTTATTGTTACCTAAACCTATGTTATATTTGTTAAGAGTATTTTCACTTATGCCGCGTTTAGCAAAGTATTTTATTAATGGACTTTTGTTTTCTTTGCTTTTAAAACCTGCCGGTCTATTATATTGTTTATGAAACTTACTTTCTTCATAAAATACTGAACCAGTCCAACCACAATGATGACAATAATACAAAATTGCATCTCTCTCAAAACTTACGGTTAAACATTTATCTAATTTATTTCTTCGCTTTTCTGAACATTGAGGACAAGTTTGCTTACCTGTTTTGTCTAAAGTTATTCCTATTTCATTTAATTTTTGCCTATAGTCATACGTTACCATGATTTACCTCTATTTTTTTCTTCCTCTTCTTTAACCAATTTTTTATATACCCAATTATGTTTGCCTAATACAGCATAGTGATCTTTATATTTTCTACCACTTGATTTAATATATGTTGACAATGTTTCTATTGCATTTGATAGATGATGATAATATATTTCCTTTAGTTTTTGATATTGCTCATCAGTTAATAATACATTGGCAAATTCTCCATAAGATTTTTTTTCTTTTTTTATTTTTTTTATT
>JAGCBE010000475.1 GCA_017652345.1 Methanobrevibacter sp. | reverse complement strand
CCATTGCTTACCAAGAATGTTGTGAAATCCTGTCTGTGGAATTCTGCTATCAGTTCATCGATTTCAGGATATAATGTTGGTTCGCCAGCAAGGGAAATAGCGGCATTTGTAGGTTTTTTACTTTCTTCCAGTTTTTTCTTATCTGCCTTTTTATTTCCGCCAAAACCACATAAAAGATTGTTTTGAGCTTTTATGGCACCTTCAATAATTGTTTTAGGATCATCATATTCCCCTTCCCATTCTATTCTGGTTTGACTTAAGTCTCTCCAGCAAAAAGAGCATTTTTGGTTACAGAATGGTACAGCTGGAGACATTTGGAGACATCTATGTGATTGAACTCCATAGAATTGCTCTTTATAGCACACTCCTTCGTTTACCATGCTTTTTCTAGTCCAATGACAGATTTTTGCAGCAGCATGGCCATGCTCTCCTACAAATCTGTAACCGCTGTATTCCAATTTTGCTTGTTCTTCTTTAGTGAATGCCATAATAATCCTTTTTGATTTTTTTTCTTGATTAAAATAATTTAAATATAATTAAGAATATATATTTTATTAATATAGTAATAATTTTTTTAATTATTCTATTTATTATTTATCATGCTGAAATGCATAAAATGCTAGATGTTATTTAATTATAGTTTTTAAGGAGGATTTAATTTGAGTCTTAAAACACCTGTTGTTATATTAAATTTTAAAACTTATTTGGAATCCAGTGGTGAAAAGGCATTGGATTTGGCTAATGCTTTAGAAAGTGCTGGTGAAGAATCTGGAATTACAATGGTTGCTGTACCGCAAGCTATTGATATTTATAGAATTAAAGAGGAAACCAATATTCCTGTACTTTCTCAACATATTGATGCAGTATCTCCTGGAGGTCATACTGGAAGCAATTTGTTTGAAAGTTTCGTAGCAAGCGGTATTGATGGGACTTTATTGAATCACTCTGAATGCAGAATGACTCTTGCAGACATTGCAGAAGTTGTTAAAAAGACAAAAGAGGCAGAACTCATTTCATGTGTATGTACCAACAATATTGAAACAAGTATGGCAGCTGCAACCCTTGCCCCAACTTATGTTGCTGTGGAACCTCCTGAACTTATTGGTACTGGAATTCCTGTTTCAAAGGCAGACCCTGAAGTTGTTGAAGGAAGTGTATCCAAAGTAAAGGCTATTAATAAGGATGTTCAAGTCTTATGTGGTGCAGGTATTTCCACTGGTGATGATATGGCTGCAGCTATTGAATTAGGTGCAGAAGGAGTTCTATTGGCTTCTGGAATCATTAAGGCAGAAAGTCCTAAGGATGCCTTATTGGATTTAGTAAGCAAGATTTAAGTTTTAATTTAAATTTTATGATTAACTATTAAATTTTCAAAATTCATATTATTATTGAGTGAAAGTATGGCTAAGTTTAATACTATTGATGATTTTGATGTAAATGGCAAAACAGTTTTAGTTAGGATTGACATTAATTCACCTGTTGATCCTATTTCTGGAATTATTTTAGATGATACCCGTATGAAGCTTCATGCTGAAACAATTAAGGAATTGTCTATGAAAGGTGCAAAAACTGTTATTATGGCGCATCAAAGCCGTCCAGGTAAAAATGACTTCACTACTTTAGAGCAACATGCTACTGTTTTATCTAAAGCAGTCGGTTTGGAAGTGAAGTATGTTGATTCAATATTTTCATCTAAAGCGAGGGAGTCCATAATTGCTTTGGAACCTGGACAGATTTTGCTATTGGAAAATGTCAGGTTCTTTTCAGAGGAACAATTGAAGCGCTCTGCAGATGAGGAAGCTACTTCAGTGCTTGTAAAAACATTGACTCCTTTAGTTGATTATTTTGTAAATGATGCATTCGCTGCAGCACACAGGTCTCAAACATCCTTGGTCGGGTTTACAAGAACTGTTCCATCCGCAGCAGGAAGAGTCATGGAAAAGGAATTGACTGTTATTGGCAATGCTTTAGAGAATGTTCAACATCCTTGTGTTTTTGCTTTAGGTGGAATGAAGGCAGACGATTCCATTACAGTTACTGAAAACGTTTTGGAAAACGGTACAGCGGATTATGTCCTTGTTTCAGGACTTGTTGCTAATATATTCATTTGGGCTGCAGGATATGACATCAAATCCACCAACAAGAACTTCATAGAATCAAGAGGCTATCTGGATATGGTGGATAAATGCAGAGACCTTATTGAAAGGTTTGGGGATAAGATCGTTTATCCTTCAGATGTTGCAGTCAGTGTTCAAGGAGATAGGGCAGATGTGACTATTGAAAACAT
>JAGCBE010000474.1 GCA_017652345.1 Methanobrevibacter sp. | reverse complement strand
TTTTTTTAAAGATTATTCAGGTAAATCATGATTTAATTAATTTTTAATTAATGATTGCATTTTACAATCAATTAAATTAATTTTATAATTAATTAAATTATCATTTATTGATATTAAATATAAAATTATTAAGCATAATTTTAATTAAAATGATGTAACTTATCAAAGGTGTAATTATGGTCGAAGAGATACTTATGGACCCTGATGATATTATAGAATATGTAAGAAATAATGTGAAAGTGGACGACATTTTTGAATTGTCATACAATAGAGTTTTTGCTCCAGGCACTGTGCTTGGGCTTACTCCTGAAGATGAGGAAACAGGTGAAGGTTTGATTCTTTCCCTTCAGCTCAATGGTGAATTGTTAAATCAAGCTGTAGACATTGATTTGCATGCTGTAAAGGACGAGATTATTGAATTCCGCCATATGCCTGGTGGAGATGAAGATAAGCTCATCATTGTTGAAGCTACATTATAACTTCAATTCACTTTTTTCATTATTTTTTTTATAGATCATTAATTAGTTTCAATAAATACAAATAATTTTATATATTAGAAACAATATATTATTAATCATAAAATAAGCAATTGATTTTCAAAAATTTTATAATCTCCAAGGAGGTCTAATAAAATGGTCGATAAGGAATTAACAATGACTTCTGATGAAGTTCTCGATTACATTAAGAATAATTTTGAAGAATTTGATAAAGTTGATATTGCATACAACCGTGTTTCTGCTAAAGGAGATGTCTTAGGTGTAGATCTTTCTGACTTTAGAGGAAAGCCAAGTTGTAGAGTGATGATTGCTTTAGATGGTGAAATTATTTCTGATACTATTGAAGTTGACTTTGAGGAATACAAGGAAGATATTATAGAGTTACATCACTATCCTAAAGATGAATCTAAAGAATCAGTGTATATTGAAGTAATCTAAATCTTCTTTTTTTTATATATTTTTAATCTATTTTTTAATATATTTATTAATCTATTTTTTTAATTTTTAATATTTTATACTAATTTTTAACCTATTTTTATAAGGCTTTTTAATCTATTTTTTTAATTATTGCTCATAGATTAGACTCATATCCTCTATTGGTAAAATTGTTTCAACAGCTTTTGCTTCAATTGCTATTCCCTTTTCCTTAATTGCAGCTATTGAATTCAATCCGCTTCCTGTAACGATTCCAAAGTTGTAGTTGTCCACTTTTGCATTGTATACCAATTCCCTTGGCTTACCTACCTTAAAGATAGGGAATCCATTTTCATTGATCTTATCCAAGATCTCTTCACATTCTGGTCTTGCTATGTATGGAACCTCTTTAATTGAAGCGAGTATCTTCTTAGGATTTTGACGTTTGGTTATGGAGGTTAGATTCTTGAAGATGAAAATTTTATGAGGGTCTATTGAGGAACCGTCATATGAAATCATTTCTACAAACAATGGAGGTTTTCCAAGTTCGAGCAATCCTCCGTATCTTGGTGTGCTCATGATACCATTGTTGATTAGAATACCGTCAATTGACAAGCTGCAAACGGTAGCTATTCCCACTTTGCTGTCATCACTTGGATGGTCTACAATATTGAATAGTGGATTCATGTATTTTGGAAGACTCTTATATGTTCTTTTCATGATTGTCAATACATCATCAAGGTCTTCCTTATTTAAGTAGGATATGTTTGCAACTATGTTTCCCTCATTGGTTTCAATGTCATAATCGACTTGATTCATCCTATTCAATGATTTTGTAAGTATGAATGGTGTTTGCTTATACTCTATTTTCTTTGCTTTCTTGATTTTGTGCTTAGAGGATTCAAGCTCTTTCAGTTTATTGTAATCAATGAATTCCTCTCCAGTCTTGATATCAACTTTATAATCCATTTCCTGAGCTGCACAGAATGGTGTGATTCCTCCAATGATTGATATTCCAACCATTCCTTCAGGAACTGGAATTCCTAAAACGTTTTCACTTGTTTCTCCGATTTCCAAAACTCCTCCAATTCCAACTTTTTCAAGTTTTTGGATAATTTCCTTTGCCTTTTCTAAACCGGTTTCCGGAATTATCCTAAAGTTTGCTGGAATTGTTCCGGTTCCATGTTCTGCAACATCCAAAACTGAGGTCATGCCTTTTGCTATGAATGCATCTAAGGGGGTAATGGATGTTTTCTTGTAGGAAATCAATTCTGAAAACTTGGTAGGATAGTAATCTTCAATTTCAACAAGCCCTCCATATTGTGGGATGGATGGAATTCCATTTTTCAAGAACACTCCATCAATTGTTGTACCACAGATGGTTTTCATCACATATCCTTTTTTCCCATTGATTTCAGTTTTTTTAGCATTGATCAATGGGCTTACGCAAACCCCTGCAGCAAAGACTTCCTTAATTATGTCAAATGCCTTGTTTTCCAGGATATTTGAGGTATTTACGATTACATTTCCACATCTGTTATTGTAATCAAAATCAGTTAAGTATATTCTCTCTTCAAATTTTGAAAATGTGAAGTCAACTTGGTCGTAAATCAATCCCTTTTCAAGCTTTCCTCTTCCAAGTTCTGTGATTACTCTACCAGAATATCCTTTTCTTTCTGTGTATCCCTTTTCATCAAGAATTTGCATATGGTAACGCACTGCTCTCTCACCAAGGTTATACCCTTTGGTTTTTAGTTCGTCAGCTATTACTTTTGAACCGATTGGCTTTTCCTGCACATTAAGGATTCTTAGAATTTCTATCATTCTATGTTCAGATTCTGACATGTAATCTCCTACTTTCTAAACTGGAATTTTTTAAGAATAAGTGTTGTAATTGGTTAAAACAAGTTTTTAAAAATAAAATAAAAGATAGCTATTTAATCTTAAATAGCTATATTCCTCAAATCTTAAAATTCAATGTCATTGAATTATAAGTTTAAGTATTTCTTATGTTCGTAATTGAATACTTGGACTCTGTATTCGTCCCATTCTTCATATTTTGCAGCTAAGAATGCATCGAATATATGGTCTCCAAGTGCTTTTTTCATGATTTCGCTTTCTTCAAAGGTATGGTATGCTTCCCATAAACTGGAAGGTAGCAATTCAATGCCCATTTCTTCCCTTTCTTCATCGCTTAATTCATAAATGTTGAATTCTATTGCTTCTCCAGGGTCGATTTTGTTTTTGATACCGTCCATACCTGCTT
>JAGCBE010000065.1 GCA_017652345.1 Methanobrevibacter sp. | reverse complement strand
TTCCTAGCAAATGTTACATTTGAGCCAGGGTGCAGAAACAACTGGCACATCCACAAGGCAAGTAGTGGAGGAGGCCAAATCTTGATTTGTACAGCTGGTGAAGGATGGTATCAGGAAGAAGGCAAAGACCCTGTAAGTCTTTTTCCTGGAACAGTCATTACAATTCAACCAAATGTAAAGCATTGGCATGGAGCTAAAGCAGACTCTTGGTTTGCACATGTTGCCGTAGAAGTTCCAGGTGAAGATACAGGTTCTGAATGGTTAGAAGAAGTAGATGATGAATATTATAGTAAATTATAGTACTTAATTAAATGTGATAAAATGAAATGTGAAAAATTAGAATTAACTGAGGAATGGGATAAGGTTTTCCCTAAAAATGATAATGTAGACCATAGAAAAATTACTTTTATAAACAAATATGGAATTACTTTAGCTGCAGACTTATACAAGCCAAAAGGTGCAGAAGGCAAATTGCCTGCAATAGCTATAAGTGGACCATTCGGTGCTATTAAAGAGCAATCCTCTGGCCTTTATGCTCAAGAATTGGCAAGCAGAGGTTTCTTGGCTATTGCATTTGATCCTTCATTCACTGGTGAAAGTGGAGGAGAACCTCGTTATATGGCATCTCCAGACATCAACACTGAAGATTTCCAAGCTGCTGTAGACTATTTGTCAACAAGCGATGAAGTTGATGCAGATAGAATCGGAATCTTGGGTATTTGTGGATGGGGAGGAATGGCTCTCAATGCGGCATCCATTGATACAAGAGTTAAAGCTACTGTAACTTCTACCATGTACAATATGACCCGTATAAATGCAAAAGGATATTTCGACGAAGCAGACACTCCTGATGCAAGATATGAAATGAAAGTGGCATTGAACAATCAAAGAACTGAAGATTATAAAAATGGGGAATATGTTATGGCGGGAGGTGTTGTTGACCCGTTACCAGATGATGCTCCATTCTTTGTAAAGGATTATTATGACTATTATAAAACCGAAAGAGGATATCATAAACGTTCCTTAAATTCAAATGATGGATGGACAGCTATTGGATGCATGTCTTTCATTTCCCAACCGATTATTGCATATAGTGATGAAATTCGCTCTGCAGTGTTGATTATTCATGGTGAAAAAGCTCATTCATGTTATTTCTCTAAAGATGAGTTTGAGAAATTAACTGGAGACAATAAGGAATTGTTAATCATCCCAGATGCGGTGCATACTGATTTGTATGATGATATGGACATTATTCCATTTGATAAAATAGAAGAGTTTTATAATCAATATTTGTAATCAATATTTTCTTTTTGAACTTATAGTTAGCAAATTGCTGACTATTTCTTTTCTTTTTTTAATCTTTTTAAAATGCTTTATTTTATACTTTACTCGCTTATCAATAATTATTTAAATGTTATATTAATAAAATAGTAATATGATTTCATTTTTTATTTGTTTATTAGCATTAATTTTATCATATTTTATTTATGGTCGTTTTTTAGAACGTATCGTTGGTGTTGATGAAACTCACGTGACACCTGCCTACAGAATGGAAAATGGCGTAGATTATGTTCCTATGAATAAATATAGGAACCTATTGATTCATTTTCTGAATATTGCAGGTTTAGGCCCTATATTCGGAGCTATTCAAGGAGCTTTATTTGGTCCCGTTGCATTTTTATGGA
>JAGCBE010000473.1 GCA_017652345.1 Methanobrevibacter sp. | reverse complement strand
CTCAAGTAATGGTTATCTTAATAAAGAATGGATAGGTTTAATGGAGTGTGCCAATGATACTGATAGTCGTTTTTTAACTTGACCTAAACATTGTGCAAGGGCTGTATGAAATATGGACGTTATTGACGTAAACACGATTCTTTTCTTAACTAAATGACTTAAACTATTACCTTATGCTTCACTTCAACAACCTAATTGATTAAATGGTGTTTACTTTTGTATAGCTGTAACTAAATTATGATAAAAAAAGAGAGAATAATCTCTCTTTTTGTTTATCGAAAATTATTAAATTGTTAGGCAAAAGTCGTCGGATATCAAAGTACATTTATAGTAGGTATATAACTATTAGCTATTCTCCTTTCTTCTTCAAGTCTCGCTTCCTCCTCTAATCTTTTCTTTTCTTCTTCCTCTGCTTTGAGTTCTGCTTTCACTTGTTCTTTGATTTCGTTTTTCATATCCTCTGTTATTTCTGCTCTTACTTCTTCCTTTACTTCTTCTTTAACTTCTGCTCTGACTTCTGTTTCTGTCTTCTCAATCTTTACTACTCCTGTTTCTGTTAATTTTGTTACTACTTCTCAACATTGTTTTCCCAAGTTTTTATTATTCTTTTCACAAGTTTGGAGTAATTTCACAAGATCCTCATTAGAGATTTTTCACTCTGCGATTACTTGTAATACCAACATGTATAAAAAGTCTGTTTTAATTTCTACTGCACAACTTACACCAATAAAGCAAGTAAACATTACTGCTAAAATCATTTTTTTCATGTTTTTTTTATTTTAGAATATAAAATCTTATTTGTTTTCATCTGAATTCTTATCTCATTTTCATGCAAGAGCTTTTATCCTTCCTATAGTATTCTTTATTATATCCCATGCACTCACTGGTTGTCTTGCTCATGTTCTTTTTTCGTCGTTCTCACTAAAATCGAAAGCATCTTTATCTCAATCATAACCTTCTTTACTAAAATCTGTATTATAGACGTCTCACATTTTTTCATCATTACAAAATAAATCTTTTTCAAACTAAATAGCAATTTAAAATAAAATGTCAAGGGTAATTTATGATCCGTAATCTTCCTATAATAACCGCCAAAAAGAAAAAACTGATTATAATGACGAAAAATTGTATTTTATCTTATACAAAAAATCACATGGATATGAATTACGATGACTTCAAAAACAAAGTCAATTCATTAGATGACTCAAGGAAGAAACAAATGGAGGATCTTATGCAGAGGCAAGATATTCCTAATCAATACAAAGACTATTGGAAACAATATCAAAGTGAACAACAACCACAGCAACAAGAACAAAGTCAAAATCAGACTTTTAATTCTTTTTGAACTAATCAACAACAGCAAACTCAAGAACAACCACAACAACAAAAGTTTGAAACTCCTACGTATGATCCGGAAGAAAAACTTGATACTTCTATGTTTAAAGCATCAGATGGTAAAATCTCTGTAAAGGAAGGAACAGCAAAAGAAACATGACAACCTGATTTCGTTCTCAATAGTGATGCAAGAATGAATGAAATCACTAATAACCTTAATGCTCATTGGAAGAATAATCCTGAATACTTTAGAGATAGAGATACTTATAACCAAATCTTTCACTATTCAGAAAGAAGCGACCAACAAAAAGCATTATTAGACAGCTACCGAAAGAAAAAAGAAGACACTCAAACGGCTCAAAGATACAATACATGAGATAGTATTCTAAACGGTATGAACGACGCAGAAATTACCAACGATCAACTCAATTATATCAAAGAATACAGTCCTGAAGCATATAGAGAACGGCAACAAAAACAGCAAGATGAAATCAATTTGAGAATTGCTAACCTTGCTACTCCTGCAGATCCTACGGCTAACGCAGATTTATTTAATTCTCTTTCAAAGAAGTTAAATCTTGATCCGTGAGAATCTTATAAAATCTATGATAATTGGACGGCTATGTGTGAAAAGCTTTGAGTATTCCGTGATGGTGAAAAACTTCAAGGATACCAACAACAACTTAATCAAAACCATCAGAAGATGGAGCAGATTATGAATAGATATGCTAATTCTGCTTGATGAAATGTAAGTGATGCTTTGGCAGCCGCAAGAATGCAAAAAGCACTCGCTCCTTATCAGCAAGTAGAGTCTAATTTACAGAACTCTTATCAAATCCTTTTGAATGGTAGAAACTCAAACTTAGCAATTGCTAACCAATCAGCACAAGTTATGCAAGCACAAGCACAAGAAGACCAAAGAATCTTCAATCAAAGATTACAAGGGTTGTGATTTGCAATGCAGACAGCAAGTTATAGAACTCCTGAACAACAAGCACAACTTCAATTGACTACTCAAGCTATTTCAAACGAGATGAATTTATTACAGCAGTCAAGACAGCAAGACTTGAACTTATACAATCAATATGCAAGCACAAAACTTCAAAATCAATTACAAAACGAATTAACAGACCTTTCTGTAAGTGATCCAAAGCAATTAAGAGCAAATCTAAACAATGCTTTAACTTCTTATTATGAGCAATACGGAGATATTATTCAAAGGAGTCAAGCTCAAGTAGTAGATGATGTAATCAATTATGCGAATGAGCATGGAATCAGTGTAGCACAAGCATTAACGGAGAACTTTATCAAACCTTTACAATGAAAGGCAGAGTATAAACAGAAAGTAGCAAATGATTATGGTATGTTATCAAAACAAAGCATAGCAACGATAAACTGAAAACAAGTTATTCTAACCACTAATCCAAACGGAAGTATTGCTTATAATTATATAACAGATCCAAACGAAACTTCTACTTATGTAAAACCTTATGATTTAGTAGATAGTTCTCACTTATCACTCGAAACATGAACTTGAACTTATACTTTAGGAGATTTTCTTGAAGAGAAAGAGTCTACTGATTGATACAAGGCATGACAATGTGCTAAATATGTAAATGATTATCTTGAAAAGATTTGATTAGGTAGATACTTCTGAAATGAAGACATTAAAACAAGAGAATGACGAATAAATTTGGATGCTAATACCCCTAAAGTTTGAACGGTTGCTATATTTGATTATGGAGTTATAACATCTTCAACATGAAAGAATCATGGACATGTTGGAATTGTTACGAAAGTCTATGAAGATTGAAGTTTTGATGTAAAAGATAGTAACTATGATACAAAAAATCCTGAAACGGTAATGACAAGACATATACCAGCTTGAAGCCCTTCTTGCAAAGGATTCTTTGACCCAACACAACCTCCAACTGTAAAGAGTACACAGTCTTCATTATCTACTATTGATAATGAAAAAAAGTTAAATTGGCTTGAAGAAGCAAAGAGATGACAAATGACAAACACAGATATTAGTAAAATTGGAGAAATAGCGGCTGAACAATGATGGGGAGAAGAATGGAGAGAGGCATTAAAACAAGGGAAGCAAACAGACTTAACTAATTCACAACTTGAACGGTGGAAGAAAGCAAATGATGATTTCAAAAAGGACTCTAATGTCAAAGACTTTGAATCTGCTATGAATCAAATGCAACAATTAGTAGTTGCTTTAAATGATACAAGTTGAGTATGAGATATGTCTGCAATATTTACTTTTATGAAAACACTTGACCCATCTTCAGTAGTAAGAGAATCAGAGTTTGATAGTGCGGCTGCTACTGCTTGAGTATTAAATCCAAGTGCTATATTGCAATCTATTGAAAAGAAAGCAACAGGAGAATTTTTAACTCCACAACAAAGAGAAGATTTTAAGAAAATAGCAAGAGAGTTTATAAAGGTAAAGGCTAATAACTACCAAACACAATATAACGACTTGATGAAACAGTATAAAAACTTCTGAATTGATCCTAATAATCGAGCCCCAACAAACCTCGCAGAACAACTTCTTAAAGCTTTAGACGGTGGAGCAAGCTGACCTTCAACACAAGAAGAACAGATAAAGGATATTTATTCATCAATGAGTAATACAAAGTGATGAAATAATATTACAATTACAATCCCATATAATGTTATATCTTCATGATATACAGTAGAGAACTTTTCAAATGATTTATCTTTTATAAAAGGCTAAAATGGATAACATTACACAAAACTGATTACAAGGGAATTCAAAGTTCCCTTGATTATCACAAGAACAAATTGATAGGTTGGAACAAGTAACAGCAAATCTTACATGAATTGAAAAACAGCAAAGGCAACAAGCCCTTTATCAAGGTGTTTTACAACAAATAAACCAAGATAAAATCAATAACGATAGAATGCAGACAGAAAATGAGCTTTATTATAAAAGCACACAAGAGAAAGACCCAAAACAACAGAATTATCTTCAAAGCAATGTAAGACAAGAACAATTAGCTGACCTTGTGAAAGAAAAACGTAATTTAAGAGCAGATGCTAATACCAAAGATGTAATAAATGCCTTAATGCAAGAGGCACAAGTTAAAGGGGTAAGTGTTGACTCTTTAAATAGTTATCTCGCTTGAGAAAGTGATGATTTCTTGTATGAGATGTGATTGGCTGAAAGACCTGAAGAAAGCAATATTTGAAAAGATATTGCTGTAGCATGAGCTATCGGTTGAACTGCTACTGCTTTAACTGATGTAGTAGTTCGTTGAGTTTGAAAAGTAGCAAGTAAACTCTGAGAAAAACTTTATAAATCTACTATTGATCCATCAATAAGAGAAGCAAGAGAGATTCAAAGAGCTTGAGCTAATCTTAAAGATGCAAAAATAGCAGTACAAGATGCTAAGGCTGAATTAAAACAAGCAAAAAAACTTTGAGAATGAGTGGAAGAAGCTCAAAATGTTCTCAATGAAGCAGAACAAAATCTAAAAACAGTAAAAGCAAAGAAAGTAAATACAGTAGCAGATACAGCTATGGAGTATAATGTTTGAGAATGATTAACAGAGTGATGGAGTTCAGAAAATAGAGGAATACAAGCAAGGTCAAAAGCTAATCAAATCTTTAAGAAAACAATAAATCCAGCATTGGAGAAATCAACTTCTACAATCAATGTTCAAGGTTTAATTGATGATTTAACAAAAGATATAGCAGATTTAGCAAAAAATGATCCTGATAAACTAAAAGCTTATGAAGATGCTTTAGAAAGTTTAAAGGAATCATATAGTGACGGTAAATTTGCTAATTATTCTTTGAAAGATAGTCAAACATTAAAAAGTTGACTACAAGGAAGAACACCTCAAAAGTTCTTTAAATGAAATGAAGTAACAAACGAATTACAAGAATTGAAAGGTATTCTTTCAGGTAAATTAAAGAATGCAGTACATGGAGCTTTAACAAAAGAATTAGGACAAGATACTGCAAAACTTTATAAGGATTGGGCAAATCTTACAGAATATGCCGATAATTTGGCTTCAGCATCTACTAAATGACCTTCTAAATGAGGATTTGGTTGATTTATGGATTGGGTAGCAAATAAAGCAGATCCTATTAAACAAAAGGCTTGATTATTACTAAATAAGTGATGAAATAAACTAAACGAGGCTTGAATATGAGGAAAACAAGTAGTGGAAATGATAAAGAATTGAACAAATAGACTAATCAATCGATGAAGCAAACAGATCAGTAAAATTAAACCAGATACATGGTTGGATTGATTAAAAGGTACGTTAGTAAAAGCATGAGCTAATCCTGAAACCATAGATAAAGCAGTAAATTTAGCATCTAAATCAAAAAGTATCTCATGAAAAGTATTGACAAAAGTAATGTGACCGTTATTAAAAGTAGCATGAGATATAGCTTTACCAATGGATGCTACTAATTCTCTTAGCTTTATAGAAGATCATGCTGATATGTATTCTACAATTCCTCTTTTGTATGCTAAACAAAATTGGAAGAATTGAAATCCAAGTGATGATTTTAAATGATGGACAGAAGAAGATCGAGAGAATATAGGGTTATCTGATGATGATATTTATAATATTTTAAATTCAGATGAATTTAAAGAAGTGGATGAAAAGACTTCATGGGGATGAGATAGACTCTATAAACAATTCTTAAGTCTAACCCATAACAAGAAGTGAACAGATGATTATAGTCCAATCGTAGATTTATCATAATACTAAGAATACTTGACATTAAAATATAGTTTCATCAAATATCTCTTGATTTTAAAAAGTGGATCACTATATCTCTAAAAGTCAAAAATAAAAAAACAACCAAAAAAAAGTTGAATACAACTTAGGACTAAAACAAGGCATAAGTAACTTTCATAGCGATTTAAGTAGTAATTAGTAATTATCATTTTTTTTAGGTGTTTAGGGTCAAATCTAAACGTTTGATTTATTTGTTCGTTTCGGAGTGCTACGCAATGTGGCACTCCAATTTTTTTTATTTAAGAAAACCGCCAAAATATAAAATCTGATTATACTGCAAATGTTTATCATTTGTAGTTTTTTAATGATTCAACGAAGAAATAGACAACCAGCAAACACTTCTCGGAAAGATAGTTGAAGAGAGAATTTTGCTACTAAAAGTAGAGATTATGCTCTATGAAGTTTTTTTAGTAGTGTCTTAACCCTTATTACTGATCCTAAAGATGATTATGGATTAGAGATTAAATGTGATCCAGCATATCTTGAAGATAGTAAATGGAGAGCAAGACAAGAAAGCAACTAATTTATTTTTTAAACATTAGAAAATGGCAGATTTACCAATTAAACCCTTATCAGATATTGATGTAAAATCTGAGGTATCAGAAAGTGATAAGATACTGATTCTTGATAGTGATACTAATGAAGCAAGATTAGCAAGTAAAGACGAACTCAAAGGAGAGCAATGAGAACAAGGAGAAACTTGACCTCAAGGAGAACAAGGAATTCAATGAGTTCAATGAAATCCTTGACCTGCATGAGCGAGTATTGTTTCAGCTTCTTTTTCATGAGATGATATTGTTTTCTGAAAAGATGATTCAAGCAATGTAACACTTGCAAATGCTAAAACAACTTTAACATGACCACAAGGAGAACAATGAGTTCAAGGTGAGCAAGGAGTTCAATGACCTACTTGAAATGGAATAGCAAGTATTACTTCTTCTAAAGTTTGAAAGACAACAACCGTAACTATTACAGAAACAAACGGAACTGTAGATTCTTTCCAAGTCCAAGATGGAGCAGATGGAGGAGGTGGAGGAAGTGGAGATATGATTAAATCTACTTATGATCCAAATGGAATTGAAGGAGATGCTTTTGATTATAACAATTTTCTCAATGTTCCAACGGTAAATACAAGACAATTTATTCTTCCTTCTTTAAGTTCTTTAACGGTAGCACAACAGATTTATGAATATGCTACCTGAGGAGATGGTGCTGTTATAAGATACAATAACGAAGATTACTTTCTTTCTTGATTTGATAACGGCGACCCTATCTTTTTAAGAACAAAAATAGAGAGTGCTACAAGCAACGACTGAACAAATACTTATATGAAAGATACAGGATTAAAATTTACGATAGTTAGTGCGAATGTAACTGCTATTTCTGTCGTAAATAATACCAACCCTTGATATTTAGCAACAGGAGTAAATTATGCTACTCCTTATACTCCTGAATATAATGGAAGCCCAGCAACTAAAAAATATGTGGACGATGGATTAAGTGCTAAACAAGATACTATTTCAGATTTATCAACTATTAGAAGTTGAGCAAGTGCTGGAGCAACAGCAGTACAACCATGAGATATAGGAACGGCAGCAACGAAAGACACTTGAACAAGTGCTTGAAATGTTCCTGTCTTAGATGCTAATGGAAAATTAGATAGTTCTATTGTTCCTTCTATGACTACAAGTTTATCTGCTCTTACTGATGTTACAATTGCAAGCTCTCAAGCTTGAGATGTAATTACTTATGATTCCGTAAGTCAGAAATATGTAAATGATAACCTTTATAATTGGAATACTTTGACATGAACTTCTTTGAGTCTTACATGAACGAAGTATAGGAACAGTATTTCTACTTCATCAGATGTTACGGTTTCCGTAGGTAGTGGTTTAACTTCTTGAATAGAGTATATCCTAAGGATCACTAATAGTGATACTAACGATCATACTATGACCTTTAACAGTGTGGCTTATACTGTCCCTGCAAGTTGAACGGTAAACTTCAAATTCTTGGCTTTAACAAGTTCTACTATGGATTTTATTTGACCAAGATACGTAGGGACAATGCCAGCAACTCCTGATGAATGATATCTTTACTATGTAATTCAATAACATGAACGTAGGATCAAAACAAGTCACTCAAATCTTTATAGGATAGTCTTCATGGTGGGCTATGTAATGAAAGAAACCAGCTGAACTTTTACTTTCTATAGAAAATAACTGATGGACAATCAATTATCTATGGGAAACTGAATGGGGACTTGGCTCATCATCTTATTATTATTTTTAGGACGATGAGGAAATGGCTGATTTGGTTTCTGAAACAATGGTAATGCTACTGCTCGAATGATGGCTAATTCGAATGCGAATAACAATCATGACAATACGGTAGATATTATTAACAATAATACAATGTGGCAGAATCAATTATTCAATCAGAATAGTGTTTCTAATTTGACTAATCAAATGTGAATGGGGTTCTGCAACACTAATCAAAATATTGAGAAAGCAATTTTGCAATCACAGCAAAATACTGCAAGTATCATAGCTCAAAGCACAGCTAATACACAAAAAATTCTTGATATGATGTGTAATCAAGAAACACAAAGATTGAGGACTGAATTAGCTGAAGCGAGAGTGATTGCTCAGAACAACCAACAGACTATTGATATTATCAATAGACTACAACCTACTCCAACTCCAAGTTGGATTGTAAATAGTCCTTATCAATCTATCTATCCACCAACTACAACTACTGCAAGTAATGGATAGGTAAAAAGGCAAATCTCTTATGTGGGTGATAGCCGTAACAAAAGAAACCTAAAAAGAGATTTATTTTAATTCTTAGATTAAACAAATGGAGATAAAAGAAGTGTATATAGGGAGTAGAAAAATACGACCAACAACTCCTATTTATCCTTTGGAAAGTATTGTTACAAGACAGAAAGCAACTAATGCATGAGCTATCTCAATTCCAAATTGAGATTCTAATTGGAAAATTTCAGTTGATGATATTGTGGTAAGTAATTGATGATGAGAGACATTATTTTCATGATATATATCACAATCAGAACATATTGTAAAAATAGAACCTATTACGCTTAGTTATTGACGGGCTAAGAGATATATTTGGCAATGAAAAAACACTAGTACTCTTTTGATAGAGATTATACAAGACAAATCTTATATCTGATTTGCTGATAGTGCAACTAACACGTGAACATGATTTAGAAAGAACGAATATAATGGTTGTTCTAATTTAATGAATACAGCTGAAGAATACTTACCTGATACTGTAACAAATATATGAAATAATTTTAGACAGTATCAGTATTATCAATGTTATGGGATAACAGAAGTTTCTGAGGAAGTCTTACCTGATTCTATAACATACATATGAACGTATTTTAGAGACAGCCAATATTATTGATGAACATCCATAACCAATATTAAATGATGGAAAGACACTCTTTATGGTAATACTGGTTATAGAAACTACCAATTTTATAATTGTACTTCTCAAAAAACTGTTAAAGTTTTATCTGATGTATGATACGCATCTAATGGAACAACTACTTTACCGCAGAGTTATGTTTTAGAAATTCAAGTTCCTACTGCTTATCTAAGTAACTTTGTAAACAGCAATGATTATCCACGGAGTAGTATTACTGATAGTAAATTCGTTTGATACTAATTTTATCTTTTTACCAATATAACAATGGAATTTAAAACAACAGATTTCTTCAATAACACGGAAGTGAATATTGATAAAGTAAATGATTACATCATGTCTAATCCTCAAAACACAAAAGAGGTTTTAGAGTTTGTGATCCACAAAGTAGAACACTTTAAAGAATTTGAGGACAAGAAAGAATATGAAAAAATGATGTATGAACACAGAGTAAAAGAACTCTATGCAGAATATATGTCTGAATAATTTATCTCTTAAACTAAACTAATGGATAAAATCTTATGAAACTTTCTTTGACAAATGCTCCAAAATAAACTTCAACAAATGGGGGTAAATACTCAATGAGTAAATTTCAATGATATGAATTCTATCAATGACTTTGCAAGTAAAATCCTTCCATGAATGATCAAAAACAATCCTCAAATGAAAGAGATCATCAAACAGAATCTATGAAATTTAGATAAAGATAAGCAAGAGGAAGTTATGAACACTATCAATAGCATTTAACTCTTAACCATACAACCATGACAGAAAAAAACTGATGTCTTTGAGATGGACATACTGAAAAGGATCGAAAACTTACAGGAGAAATGCTTGAAGAATTACCAACGTTGGAACTTCAAGACCAAAAAATCTTTGAATACGATCAAGGGAACTCTCTTGACTGCACGATTTACTCTGCACTTTGAGCGTGTAGTGATCTACTAAATATCGAACTAACCGAAGAACACTTCAAAGAGGCAGTAGAAGAAAGTTATAACCGTTGAAGAATCCCATGAGAATGACGATATACAAAAGAGGCGGTAGAACTTGCTTGTGATATGATTTACAAACGATTCAAAATCAAGTTGGCATATTATCGTATCCCTAATTGGTTTGATGATGATATTCATGATGTAATCAGTAAGAACTACTCTTTATGCACTTCTTTCAACTGAAACGCAGAATACAAAAGAGATAGGATCGATAACGGAAGAATAGATAACTCACACAAGTGACCTTTCAGCTACTGACACGCAGTTTGTCTTATTGAAAGAGAAAATAAAAAGTTTGTAAAAGACAACTACAAAGGAAGAAAAGAGAACGGATACTATACGAATATTTATGAAATCGTTCCTAAAATCTCAACATTGAAATATGATTGATGCTGGCAAAACTACTCTTACGTAATCGTAAAAATCAAAGATGATGAAGAAGACATTAAGAGATTAAATCAGATGAAAAATGCTATTGATCAGATCATGGAAGACACCGATAAAGTAATCAAAGAACATTCAGAAATGTGGTATCTGACTAATGATAAAGTATATAAAGATGAATTACACGATACGAACGTATTACTAAGGAGAATGCAAGAAAGAAACAAAAAGAAAAAAGAAGACATTGAAAGGGAGTTATCAAAATACTTTATTATGTAATCTTACACCATGACTTTATCTAATGAAATGATAGAAAAAATGCTAAATGATCTCAAAGAAAATCAAGAACAAATGAGAAAAGAATATAACGATAGAATCGACAAGTTGGAGAACAAGTTGGATTCATGAATTGAGAGCATAAGGCAAGAAATCAAAGAACAGACCATAGAACAAAATAAAACCTTTGTTTCAAGAGTAGAATTCCAATACACGCAAGATAAAATAAAGACTCTTGAAGAAGATAGAAAAAAGCTTGTATGGCTTATTATCACTGCTATTGTTTGAGCAGTATTGAGTTTAGTTTTAATTCATAACTAATTATAATGATTGAAGTAATCGTAGGAATTGCAATGAGTATTATCACTCAAATTGCTAAAAAAACTGAAATTGACGCTAAGATTATTATTCTCGTCTTATCAGTGATCTTTGGGACAGTCTTTTATTTCATGAAAGAATCCTATCCTGAATTTATTGATAATGCATGGAAAGGTATCTTGTGAGCTTATGGATTCTCTCAAATTGTTTATAACTACTGAATCCAACTTCGAGAAAAAAGAGAAAAGTAGAAATAAAAAAGAAACTCAACCTCTCAAAGTCAGAGTTTCTTTTTGTTTTATCTTGTTTACAAATACAATATAAAGATATGTGAAATAAAAATCAACACTTTTTAATATTTTTATTTAAAATGTTCAAAGAAAAAACTGTAAAAAATCGAGGTGTGATATTATTTTTTCTTGTAATATCTCTTTATCTTACTTATTCTTTAACTTGACTTTTAAATTTCTATTTCTGAGAAACAGTAAAGAAGACAAACTTTTTATGAGCAACACTTGAAAAATAAAATCACGAAGTATTGACTTTAAAAGGAGAATGATTAAATGTAATAAACCATTAACTAAAACTAAATAAAAACTTAAAGACGGAGGCAATATGGAATCTTTTAAGGAGACAATTATTGAATTTTTTAAAAATTTTACAAAAGAGTTTGACATCCTTATTGGATTGATCTCTTTTGTCGGAGGATCATTAAACTTCTGGATATGGATTGCCCCAATAATGATTTGGGCGATCGTGGTAGGGATCATCTCAGCAGCTGTGATGATTCCCTTGTGCGAGTTCATCGCACAATTGTTTTACCGAAAAAAATAATGTGGAAGGAGTAGGTCTGATTTACCTGCTCCTTTCTTGTTAAAAAATCTCTTTACTTTTAAAAGACAAACCATATATAAACAATGCTCTATTAAATTTAGAGTAAAATGTTTTGAAGGAGTAGGCTTCCTAAATAAAAACACCTGCTCCTTTTTTATTAGTTCTAAATTCCTTTTACAAAATAAACATAAATTATATAAAAAAAGTATAAAATCTCTTGCATTTTGAAAAAAAATGATTATACTAATAATGTAATTGAATTAGGAAGCAATTACAAAAACATTTTATTCTCTTATTTAATAGAAAAATGATATTCTATGAAAAATTTCTTAAAATTGCTGATCGTTCTGAAATCAAAGAGGCAATCGAATCTTACGATGAGTATTGTTCAAAAACTCCT
This sequence comes from Methanobrevibacter sp., assembly GCA_017652345.1. The sequence continues at coordinate 22,329 of JAGCBE010000473.1, read as the reverse complement.
CGAGAAGATCAAATCACATTTGAGCAATTTGTCTCAAACATTTGTGAAGCTCGAATTAACGAGGATCGCTAAGATCCTCCTCTTTATTTCTTAACCATTAAAGCAATGAATGACTTATATGAAATCATGGAAGAAAAATATTTAGAATCAGAATCTAATTCTGATGAAGTAGAAGATCCCGAAACCTTTGAGGATCGAGAAGAAATCCAACGAGAAAATGAATAAAGTTGAGTTATCCTAAGCATGATATAAAAAGGCTCTTTATTTTCTTTTTTTATGCAATGCTTGAGGCAAAAAAACAAATAGAAATAGCAAGAGAAAAAGAAATTGATCCTCATACTGTTGGAAGGAATTGAAAGAAATTTATTCCAATAAAGTTTGAAGATGCTTTCACGAGGAGAACTGAAAGAGGCTATTGAGTAAGGTATCTTGAAGTTGAAAAAGTCTTACAGTATCTCAAAGAAAAAGGGATTATTTAATTTATTTCTTAATAGATACAATGTTTGTAAGTAATGAAGCGTTTGACCATCTATCAGAGAAACTTTGAGAAAAGTCTGCACTTAACACAATCTGAAATTTGGCGGCTAATAACTCTGAACACGTAATAAGACAAATAGAAAGAGAGGAACACATGGATTTTAATAAACAACTGCAAAGAGTGATAGATCTTGAACTTTGAGATGAAGATGATGAAATTGAATAAAAAGAAAAAAGAAATCTGATTCTAAAACGAGTCAGATTTTTTTATTTATTATAAATCTTTTTTCCAAAAACGGTTTGTATTTTTTCAAAAATCTTCTTACAATTTTATCTGAAAAATAATCAATTCTGTTTACTTATTTCTTTTTTGTGATAACTACTATATATCATACTTTTATAAAAGTCAATACAAATTAGAAAGAAAAAACATATATAAATCAATGTGGTTAGACTTATAAGTAGAATCTCGTATTTTATACTTATAAATTTTACCAATGATAGAAAAATTTATTGAACGAATAAAAGTTAGGAACTGTTCAAAAAGCACCGTTGATAATTATAACAGAATTTTAAAACAATTTGATGAATACCTTGTAAAGAGTTCTTTTGGAGAAATAACTATATATAAACCTGAAACCGTTAAATTTTACCATATCGATCAGTGGATCGCAATTCAAAGAATCAATAAAACGATAAAGACTTGTAATCTTTATGTTTGAGCAATCAGAAGCTTCTTTAGATTCTGTCTTTACATGGAGAGAGCCGTGATAAATTACAAGGGAATCAATTTTAGCAAAGAGCCACAAAGAAATATTGAATATTTAACAGATGAAAACATAGAGAGTATCTTTCAATGAATAAAAAATAGAGACGTAAAAACAAAAAGATGAAGTCTTATCAAGATAAGAGATTTGTGCATCGTTAAATTACTTTTTTATACGTGATTAAGAGTATCTGAATTGTTAGCACTTAAGAAGAAGGATTTAAAAGATGATATGATCCAAATAGTAGGGAAAGGATGAATCCATAGAGTAACGTTTTTAAAGAGTTGATCAGAGGAAAGAAAACTTTTAGAGTATTATTTACGATTAAGAAAGGATCAAGAGGAGTGGTTATTTGTGAATCATAGTAGTAATAATCCATGAAAGCTAAGTAGAAACTCTGTTGAAAGCATGGTAAGGGAAGAATGAAAGAAATTATGAATCAAAGTTCGACCACATATTTTTAGACACTCTTTCGCTACAAAATTGATAAGAAAAAATGCATCAATTTTCCATATCCAAAAGTTATTGTGACACAAAAATATTCAAACAACTCAAAACTACTTATGATGTCTTGATAAAGAGCTTGAAGAAGTCCAAGAATTAGTGAAAGAGAAATTATAAGAAAAAAAGGTATGTATTACATAAAATACACTTTATGTATTACATAAAAGATACATTATGTATTACATAAAATACAAATAATGTTTTACATAATGTAATACATAAAATACAAAAAATGTATTCCATAATGTAATACATAAAAGTTATAGCAGTTCTAAACTATAAAAACTCAAAAACAGAAAGTAAAAGTTACCTTATTGATATATATAGTATATGTATAAGTATATCATCAGTAATAAAAAAACAAATATATAAAAAAATAATCATCATATATTTTCTTTTTTGTTACTTTTTTCTTTTTAAAAAATTTTGATTCTAAAAAAAATAGTGATCCATGAAAACGGATAGGGTAGTGGTAGGAGGGGAAATTTTAGAAAAAGGGAGAGTGTAAGAAATACAAGTTTTAAACTACACTTTCTTTAAACTCTAAAAAATAACGCAATAGAAAACAATAGGTCAAATGTATGATTTCTTGATTTTAGATTTTTTAGATCAAAAAATATCACTTAATTTATAAAATTTATTTGTGTTTTGTCAACCTTGAGAAAAGAAAAGATAGTTCTTACCTATCAGAATTTTTTTGTAATTTTTATGAAAAAAAACTTGCAATTTAAAAAATTCTGACTATAATGTAAACAGCATTGAAGATGAAATGAAAGTCTTTGGATTTGCACAAGGTACATAAGTCAATCCAAAATTTACATAAAGTCTTTGATGTCATATCAAAGGCTTTTTTCTTAGTCTAACCACACAAATTCTACGGAAAAAAGCAAGAGATATCGGAGTTGCACCATATCTTATAGCTTGTTTATATAAGGTGGTGGGAAAAGCAACTCCTCCTGCTACCCTATATAAGCAAGCTTTTTGTTTATGTAGGTAGAAATCTTTTATTTCATAAACCTACAAGAGATGCTAACGATCTACGACAAAGGTAATGGGAGAAACTTCATCGGTTGGAAAGACGGCGAATGTTTTGAACTATTAAAAGAAGGGGGGAGGATTTATCACACAGAGCGAAAGTTCGATCGAGGACTTTGTGCTATCGGTAATCCTCTCGTCTATGGGAAAGACTTTATCTACTGAAAGGATTAGATGAAAACAGAAGACATTGAAAGAATGATCCGTCTAATTCAAAAACTTCCGACAGAAGATGCACTTGGAGAAGCAATCAACCTATTGGAAGAAATTGTTTCAGAAAAGAAAAAAAGATCTGAATATTGCAATAAAAACAAAAAACAAGGTTCTACCAAAAAAATTAAAACTTCTGAAACTACCACACACACAACTTCAGAAGTTAAAGAAAAATCCGACTTTGATAAAGCAATTGATGGCTTTGTAGAAATGAGAAAGAAAATCAAAAAACCACTTACGGAACAATGATTGAAACTCATTAAAGAGAAGTTGGAAAAAATGTATCCATGAAAACAAGACTTACAAATCAAAGTCTTAAACAATTCAATTTCTAATTCATGGCAGTGAGTCTTCCCGCTAAAAGAGGGAGAACAAACGGAAACAAAATCAAAGTATAATCCGTTTGAAGATTTATCTTGATTAAGTCCTCGATAAAATGTTTAGAGCATTAACAGAAACAGAAAGAAAAGAAGCTACTGATTTCTTCTTAGAAAAACTTCTCCGAAAGTCAAAAGAGGAAATCACAGAGGCAAGAAAACAAAATCCAAAATTATTCCGAAATCGATGTCAGACAGCAAGTAGCACTGAATATTACGATGAACGGAAGAAATCCTTAGAAGGAGATAGAAAAGCAAAATATCTCTCTTACGAAAGGATCAAAAAAGCAGAGATAAGAAAAAAACATGAAGATTTTATAAGAGAACACTTGATCCGTAAAGAAGACTATGGACTTGCTAAATACAAGATCATAAAGGAAGATGAATTAAGTGATTGAGATGTTTTTATCTCTCTTGCTATCCCATTTGATAACATAAGGTATTGAGTTCCAAAGTTTTGAGGAGGTGTTGAAATATACAAAAACAGATCTCCTGAACTCTTTGAGCGAGTAAAGAAAACCTTTGAAATATTTAATGGAGATACAGAAATCATAAGCAATAATGCTTATTACAATACGAAAGTAAAATAGTTTTAGATTCTTATTGATATAATGATGAACATCTATGAAAAAATTAACGCTGTTAAAACAGAACTTTTAAAAGCAAACCTCAAAAAGAGCTGAAAAAATAAGTTTGCTTGATATGAATACTTTGAACTATCAGATTTCTTACCTTTTATTGTTTGAAAGTGTAATGAATACAAGTTATTTTCACAAGTATCATTTACAAACGAAATGGCAACTTTAAAGATTGTGAATTGTGAAAAGTCAGATGAAGTTGTTGAAATTACATCTCCAATGAAAGAACTTGAATTGAAAGGTTGTAATCAGATTCAAGCTTTAGGAGGGGTTGAAACATACCAAAGAAGATACTTGTATATGTCTTTATTCGATATTGTTGAAAATGATATGTTCGACGCAACTACAACCGAAGAAAAGAAACCAACGGTAAAAGAAAGACTTGAAGAGACTAATCAGAAAATGTTTCAGATGTCTTTAAAAACTTTCAAAGAGAACATCGACAAAGTGGATAGAAAAGATAAGGAAGCTTTGAAATCACTTCTTGAAGAATGAAGAAGACTTGTTCAATGGAAATGATGAATTTCAGAAGAAGATAGAAAATTCATTGTTGATGTCTGCTTATGAATAAAAAACGAAATAGAATAGTTTTATCATGAAACAATAACCATGAAAGAAATAACAAAGAAATTGTTAAAAAGGGAAGTTTATGATAAAAATCCTGTAATATATACAAGCATGACTTTTGAAGATATGCTTGAATATTACGAACAATGGACGGAATCATCAGAAAGAGATTTCTGAAAGTATTTACAATCTATTTGAGCGATAGAATGACAACGGAACAATTATTAGCAATCAATGAGGAGTTCAAGAAAAAAGGACTCCTCTTGTCTGAGGAAGATCTCCTTGACCGATTAAGGCTTAGAGATGATATGAATACCACAAGTTCAGACATTAAACAAGAAGTCTTAATCTGAAAATTAGAACTCGATAAGGAGAAAGCAAAAAGAACTATCGAATTAAAAGCCGTAAAGGATCAATCATGAAAAAACATAACAGAAAAAAACATTGATTGAATCATTAAACAAGAGTTCTTTGAAAAAGACATCGAACTTTTAACAAAGAAAGCAACGGCAGATTTACTAAAAGATAGAGCAGATTCAATTATTGAGTTTATCAACATCATAAAATTAAACAAAAAAATATCATTTTAACTTTTAAAACAAAAACATGGAAACGAAAACAACAAAAATAATGAAAGTAATCATCACAGCAGTTTTAGTCTGTGGGTTATGCTTTGCACTACTTTATGGAGCTTGTAATTCTGAATTAACAGCAGAAGATCAGCAAGCAATAAAAAATTTAGAGACAATCCTGATTCAAAAACATCAGAAACAAGATTGTTTAGATAATTTGACTTATCTTCAATCAGTAGAAAACAGTAAAGGGATTTTACATTGTAATGAGAACGATGAAGAAATAATCAAAAAAAGACAAGCTTTATTTTCTCATATTAGCGGTGAGGAATATGAGAACATAGACTTGAAGATAGCAGAAAAGGTTACAGATTGAACATGAACAGCAATGGAAAAATTAACTTTTCTTTTGAGTGAGTAAACACTCAAGAAAAAAAATCTCTCCAAAGTGAAAATTTTGAGGAGAAAATAAAGGTAACACCACAAGCAGAAATAAAAAGAGAAGAAAAAAATCTGAAAGTTGAAGAAGTGTCCGTTGAAGAAAAAAAAGGAACGATTTTCAAAAAAGAATACGATCAGAACGATGAAAGAAATCAATTTATTCAATACGCTTATGAAAAGTGATGAATGGATTTAGTTCTTCTTATGGAATGTGAAAACTCAACGTGGAATATGTATAGGCAAAGCGAAGTGGTAAAGAATGGAAGACGTGAGCCAAGCTTTTGATTCTGTATGATCGATAGAGATTTCCATAAAAACATAGTCGATGATTCACGTTTTCGGAATGACCGAAAACGACAAATCGATAAATGTTACGAGTTATGGAAAGGCTGAACCAAGTTTTACGGTCCATGACGTTATATAGCAAAAGTTGGTATGAGGTGCAGTGATTATGTTAAAGATAGATTTACTTTTATTTAATGAAACCCATGGAAAATCTAAAAATCACAAAAAGATTTACAAAAAGAGTTGAAGGTTGGGAAAGTCAATTGATAATCAAACGAAAAGGAGAAGACATTGAAACCATAAACGAAGAATCAGAAAAAATCTTCAATTCAATAAAAAAGAATGCTCCAGCTTGTCTAAAGAGAGCAATGAAAGATTTAGATCCTTATGAATAAAAAAAGATCTTGTATTACTATACAACTTCAAATGAATGAAATCGGAATACAAGATCAGGTGTGTTATCCGCAACATCTTACTAATACTATCAATGCTGCGAAACCAAGCATTACAATTAAAGGAATGTGCTGTTTCATGATCGTAAAATTTATGTTGTTATTATATTATTTTGTTTGAGATAATACATACAGATCTAAAAACAAAAATCAATAAAATTTGACCTGAGCAAGTCTTTAAAAGGTTTGGGTTGCCTGACACGTAAAGACCTAAGCAAGTCTAAAAACTGCTTTCAAAAAAACTTTATTTCAAAAACATAACTATGGATATGATAAAAACAGATTTATTTAAAATCGATCCTTCTTTCATTGCTAACAATGTAAAAGAGGAAATGTTCGGATTTGAGTTTGAAGGGAATCAAGTCCGATTCAATGGAGAAAAACTTGATCCTTCAATTGCTTCATGAATCTTCTTAATGTATGAACGTATGAAAAAGAAATGCAGTGAAAGAAACAGAGCAGATAAAGCAAATAGAAATACTCAAAAACAGATGAAAAACTGTGAGAGTAGAGTCACAGAACAAAGATGATATATCAACGGATTATTGAGAAAAGTAGAAAATCTTGAAGCTCAAAATAAAGCATTGATAGAGTATGTAAAAAATCACAAATAAAAAAGCTTGCTTCGATGTGAAACAAGCCAGTAACTCTTGGGATTATTGAATGATTAGCAGTGCTCTTGCATAAAAAGACACACTAACACTACAACTACAAGGAGTATCCAAAAACCCGCAATTATTTGTCTTATCATTTTAACACACCTCCTTTTTCAAAACGTTAAAGTTAATATTATTATTTTTATGATAGCGTATTCGAACAATGCACAAAGTGGAAAACCCACGAGTACAATTATGAACGCAAATATAACTCCTTCTATGATTTGTTGAAGGTTTATTTGACTCTTTGTATCTTCCGAAGTTTTCATAGTCTTATGGAATTTATGTTTATGTTTATCTAAATACAAAATAAAATTTTTAAATAAAAAGTCAAGAGAAATGTTAAAACCAATTCAGCGGTTTATCGATAACGATAAAACACCACTTTATAAAATCCATATTGAAGAAAAGAGAGATGGTCGGTTTGAATGATTTGTAGATAAACATTTGATCGCAAAGGGAACGGATAAAGAGGAATTATTAGAGGAATTGGAGGAATATTGCAGAGAACAACTTTTAAAAATTAAAGAGTAAAACATGGGAATCTTTACAAAAAGGATAGAAGAAAAAGAAAAGACTGATTTAGCAAGGAAGTTAAACGAACTAAAACAAAGACATGAAAGTCTTTTAGAGAATTACAAGAAACTCTTTGAGGAGAATAGAAAACTCAAAGAGAAAATTGAAAAGATGAAGTATATCATGAGGCGATAAAAAATAGGAATGCAACCGCCGATGAAAGAGTGCAGTCACGTAATCTATAAGGAGAAATCTTTATAGCAGGTCAGACACCTGTCATTAAATCGTGCGAGTTTATACCGTGCTATAAACTTATATCAAAATTTTGAAGAGTAAGAATATAAAAACATTGTTCATAAAAAAATAAAATAAATCTTTTTGAGAGGCACGGCTCTTTTTATCTAAAAAACAGAGAAATGAATAAAGAAACAATAGAAACCTTAGTCCTATTGCTATTCTGTATAATAGGACTTATACGACTCTTTATCTTTCAATAAAAAGAAATGTGAAAAAGGAAAACAGAGTATGATACTCATCACTTAGTGAATAGGTGTAAAGGTTGAAGTAATGATGTCAATAATCTTGTAAGAATGAGTAGGAAAGATCATGAAGCGTGGCATGTCCTCTTTGGTAATGATGACATCAAAGAGGTGTTGCTTACAATCTTCATGCTCTGAAAAGACTCTTTAAAAGATTGAGTGATAAAAAGAGAATTATACTACTGTCTTCAAAATATAGATATTAAACCACAATGTTTTAAATCATAACCAAATATAAAAATGGACATTTTCAGTTCTTATGAGGACTACGAATTAAACGATAACGGTGGAGATTTTGATACTACAGATCTTCAAGGTAGTTGAATCAGTGATAGATACAAGAACGATGAAACGAAAGAATACGATAAAGACCACGAATCAAGTTGGAAAAGAACAATAGCAAGTATAAAATTAAAATTATCAGGATTATAGACCTATTTTATATAAAAAAAGATAATCATATTCGATGATGAAATAAATTCAAGTTGTTCAAGCGAACAAAGTGTATATGAAGGCTTTATGCAACGGTTGAAAGAAAAATTTTGACGATGAGATGACTGAAAGAGTTTTAGAGATAGACTTTGAGAGAATCTTGATGATATGTTAGATGATCCTGTAGATAAATAATAGAAACAAGACAATTTACCTTTTTAAAAATACTAATGGTAAGTAATACGCTCTTTACTTCTAATACAGAAGAACGATATACTCCAAAAGACTTCTTTGAAGAAATCAATAAAGAGTTTAAATTTTCCCTTGATCCTTGTGCTACGAAAGAAAATCATAAATGCGAGAAATTTTACACGAAAGAGGAGGATTGATTAAAACAAAATCGAGATAATGAAATAGTGTTTTGTAATCCTCCCTATTGAAAAGAAATCAAAAAGCGAGTTGAAAAGGGGAGTTTAGCAAGGGGGGGGAGGTCGTTATGCTTTTACCTGCAAGAACAGATACCCAACGATTTCACAACTTTATTTATTGAAAAGCAGAAATCAGATTTATCAAAGGTCGTTTGAAATTCTGATGAGCAAGAAATTCTGCACCGTTCCCAAGTATGCTTGCAATATTTAGAGATACTGTAAAATAATCAGACTTTTATTTCTTTTTTAGAGAGATGTTTGAATTATTTAAACTCTTATACAAGAAACATTGTGGAATATTAAACATAATCAAAAGACTTGAAGAAGTGGGAGGAATAAAAATCGAGTGAAGAGCGAGAAGAAAAATCAAAAGTTGTTTTCATTATCTTATTGAAGAAAACGAAGCACAAGTCAATCATTTTTGGAGACAATTTGAGCAAGAGATAAGAAAACAAGTAAATATTTAATTAGTAAACTATTGTAATGTCAGAAATCCTAACAACAAAAATAGACTGAGTTGAGTTCGTGACATATAAGGACTACCTCAGGTTAAAAGAGGAGAAAGAAAAGATAGAGAACTTTATAGAAATTTCAAAAACTGAATGAAAGAAAGTAGTTAAAAGTTGAAAATGGTTTGTAAGAATCTGTTGAGATATGCCAGATGACCCTATGGTTAGACTTGAAGATTTCCAAATGATTGTTAGAGAACGAGAAAAACTCAAAAAAGAGAAACAAGAATTAGAATATCTTTGAGATATAAACGAGGAACTGAAAGAAGAGAATAAGAAACTGAGAGATAGAATATCAGAACTTGAGAAGTGTAATCTCAATTTTCAAGAACAGATTGATAAACTTTTAAATGGTAAAAATAAAGATGACCGTTAAAGAACTTATAGAAGAATTAAAAAAGCTAAATCAAGATGCAATCATACTTAGATATGATACAGATTTTGGTGACATGTATATAAAGAATATTACTCAATATGAGTTTAATTCTGTTAATATAGATAAGGAATGAAATGAGCAATCAACAATAAAGATTGCGGTTGAACTTAAATAATTTGTTTTATATCTTATGAATTATAATAATGGCAGATAAAAAACCTTACTTGTTAATTAAAAGAAATATAGCAGATGACTTGGAAAAACATTTAGATGCCATAATGACAGAGATGGATTGGTTAAAGGAAATAGAAGATGCTATGTATACGTTCTCAGCTATGTGAGCATCTGCAGAAATCAATAAAGAAGAAATAATTGTATTGGAGAATTGGGCTAAAAGGGTAAAGAAAAGTTTTACAGAATTTTATTTGAAATATAAAAAAGAATGCAGCAACATTATAATGAAATAGCAAAACGAGCAAAGATTATTGCTAAGGATTATGCTAAACTAGATAAGTGTAAGAGCAACTTTGATAGAGCATCAGCTTTATTAGAGATAGAACAACATAAACATAAATTACATTGTCTATGTGTTGAATGTGGAGTAGCAGACTACTCAGAAGAAAGATATTGAGAAAAGAAAAGGTGGTTAGATGATTTCCATGAAAGGACTGTTTTATTTGAGAAACCTAATATCTAGATGAAAAAAATATTATTAAAGATTAAACTTCGACTATGTTTTCATAATCCCAAGATGTTATTTTGTAATCATAGATATGTTGAAATACATACTTGAGCTATACAATGTCCAGAAACAATTGACCTTTTAAATTATAAAAACCGACAATGCAAGACCTTAACATAAACTGTTTACAAGTAAACAAAGCAATAGCATATTTAGTAAACGATTTTTGATGCAAGTATTATTGAGAAGACTTTCAAATCCAATGGACTGATTGGGAAGATGACTGCTTACACTATAATCTCCAAATCAATGATGACTATTGGAACATTGATGAGATATACACGGCTTTATGGTATGATATACCAGAGAAGATATTGTTCAAATATCTTGATGAGAGATTAGATAAAGCATTAAAGCATGAAACAATGCCGAATTTAAAAAACTTTTATCTTATGAAAAAAGATAATGGGGAAAGATTGAAGAATATTGGCAAGTAAAAGAATAAAAGACTGACAAGAAATCAATGGATGTTATTATCGAATGAATTACCTTGATAAAGATTATAAAAGCAAAGATACAGGAGAACTTGAACACTTGCTAATCTTTGAGAAAGAAAACAAACAAGCAAGAATAGAAGTGTATAAGAATTGAATTTGTTTTGATGTAAGAAAACGAAACGAAAAAGAACAAAGATATATCAATATAGATTGGAATGAAACCGAATTGGTTGAACGAGTAAAATTAACTAAACGAAAGACAATCAATGTATTATGAGCTGTAAGTTTTGTTTTAGGATTGTGATATAACTTTGTAAGAGATAAGTTTTATATATAAAACTTAAATAAAAATCAGACTTTTATTTCTTTTTTAAAGAGATGAATAAAGAACTTATAGAAACTCTTGTTGTCTTAATAGCAACAATCATTGTATTTTTACGAGCTTATTTCTTCCAATGATAAAACCTCTCAAAGAAATCAAAAACAAAGACAAAATCCTCTATCATTGCACAATAAAGCAACCGTTCTATAAAGGAATGTGGTACTGATACATTGAAGGAGAATTAGTCACAAAGACTTCTACAAAACAAGGCTGTCTTATCTCTCTTGATAGGTACTGTAAAGAAAAAATACAGATAGCAAGAGGAGAAATCGACCTTGAAGAAAAGAAACTCAAAAGATTATTTAAACTAAAATATAATGCAAAAACTAACAAGATCTAAAGCAATAAAAAAACTAGATGCTGTTTTCAGTGAATACATAAGGCTAAGAGATTCAGATGAAAATGGTATCGTTACTTGTCCTTTATGCTGAACAAGGATAAAGCGAAAGAATGCTCAAAATATGCACTTTATCACTAGAGGTTGTTATCTTTACCGTTACGATGAAATCAATTGTCATGCAGGATGTATGAGGTGTAATGTATTCTTAAATGGGAATTACATAGTCTATACAAGGCGAATGCAGAAAACTTATGGAATAGAAACCATTGATGAAATGATCAGAAATAAATCATCACTCTTTAAGATCACGACTCCAGGTCTTATGGAAATGATAACTTATTACAAAAACAAGGTCGAGGGATTATTGAAAACAAAAAAAGAAAGATAATTTTATTTTATATAAGAGTTTCATGATCTGAAATAATTGTAAACACTTATTCAAGAGATGAAAACTATCAGAAAAAGAAACTCTTTTAGGCACTACTCTTTGTTATGAAATAAAAGGCATTATTAAATTTGAAAGGTATTACTCAAGAGAAGAAAGAAACTCAATGTATGATCAGATTTTTAATCTCTTTTTTGAATACGAATACGATTGATGAACATTATCAGCAAGAAAAATATCTTACCTTTTATGAGTCCATCATACTATTATTGATAATATCCTCAAAAGAATTAAAGATAAAATTAAAAAGAGTTTATCGCCAAATTCTATAAAATGATTATACTACTAATGCTACTCTATGTAGCTACTCGTTTTCTTTCGTTTCTTCGAGTTTAGTTTTTGTCAGAAAAGAGGTGTAAGATCCTCTTTTTTGTTTTAAACTAAAAAAAGGAGGCACTGCAACAGCACCTCCTCATTCTACTACGGGCTTAGTCTATTTTTTTGGTTTCATTATCGAAAATACAATAGTGAGAATAACACAAAATGCTCCCATCTTGTAACATTCGTCAGATAGAAACCATAGACCGAACAAGAAGAAGCATCCCCTACACGCCCAGAGATCCATTTTATCCATAATCTAATCTTTAGATGGTTAGTAATTTATTTGTATTTGTTTGATATTATATAATTATTTTATCTTTAATGTCAAGTATTATTTTTATCGCCAAAAATCAAAAATGAATTATAATACAAGTGTTTATCTAATAACTAAACAACATGAAGAAAGAAAAACTAACAGAAAAACAAAAACTATTTTGCTTAGAGTATCTGAAAAGCTTCAATGCAACAGATGCTTATAAGAAAATATACTGAGTAAGCGACAAAACAGCAAATAAGGCTTGACCTCGCTTGTTGGTAAAAGATGGTATTCAAGAGTTCTTATGAAGCAAAGCAGAAAAGAAAGTAGAAAAATTAGATGTTTGAGTGGATTATGTTTTAAAGAATTTACAAGAGATAGTAGAAATCTGAATGTGAAGAAAAGAAATAGAACTGAAAGGGAACAAACAAAAGATTTATGACTTAAAGAATGTAAATAGTGCATTAGAGAAATTAGGAAAGTATCATAAAATGTATATTGATAAAGTAGAACAAGACGCAACAATACAAATTAAAGTAGTTTCATATAAAGATAATGAAGAATGGCAGAAATAACTATACCTTATCACTTCACTCCGAGAGAGTATCAACTTCCTATCTTTAAAGCAATAGATAACGGAGTAAAAAGAATTATCATGGTTTGGCATCGTAGAGCTTGAAAAGATAAAGCTTGTTTTAACGTAATTGTGAAAAAAGCAATGGAAATTGTAGGAATTTATTACTACGTGTTTCCTACTTACTCACAATGAAAGAAAGCTGTCCGAGATGGAATCGATAAAGATGGTTGGAAAACTATTAAACATATTCCGGATCAAGTCGTATCAAGAAAAAACGATACAGAAATGAAAATTGAACTAATCAATGGAAGTATTATCCAGATTATCTGATCTGATAATGTAGATAGCATTGTTGGAACAAATCCTATTTGAATTGTTTTCTCTGAATATTCTTTACAGAGTCCTGTTGTTTGGGATTTTCTAAGACCTATCTTAGCAGAAAATGGAGGACGAGCAATCTTCAACTTCACTCCAAGATGAGATAATCATGCAAAAGAACTCTTAGATATGGCAAAAGAAAACGACCAACGGATTGTATCTATTCAAACGGTAGAAGATACAAAAGCAATAAGTGATGAAGTATTAAATGCAGAAAGGCAAGAAATCATTCAGAAAAATGGTAATGATGCAATTTTCCAACAAGAGTATTACTGCTCCTTTGATGCTTGAATCAATGGTAGTTATTATGCTGAAATATTATCACAATTAGAGAACAATGGACAAAGAACAAAAGTCCCTTATGATCCTGCTCTTGATGTTTATACAGTGCGAGATTTAGGAATAAATGACTCAACGGCTATTTGGTTTTTTCAAATCATGGGAAGGGAAATCAGAGTAATAGACCATTATGAGAATAACGGAGAATGACTTTCTCACTATGTAGGAATTTTAAAAGAGAAAGGTTATAGATATTGAACGGTGCGACTTCCACACGATGCACAAGCAAGAAGTTTGCAGACATGAAAGACTGTAGAAGAAAAGATGTATGAATATTGATTCAATGATGTTCAAATTGTCCCTAAACTTTCAGTATTAGATTGAATCAATTCTGCAAGAGCGATCCTTCCGAGATGTTATTTTGATAAAGAGAAAACAGAACGAGGGCGAAAGTGTTTGAAGAACTATCACAAAGAGTTTGACGAGAAAAGAACTTCTTTTAAATGACCAGAGCATGACCGAAGCTCTCACTCATCTGATGCTTTTAGATATTTAGCTGTGGTTTGTGAAGTGTTTGAGTGAAACGTAAAAAAAGGGAAGATTATAGATTCACGATAATTTGACGTTTTTTCTATAAAAAAAGGTAAAAAAGAGAAGAAAAGTCTGGCTGAAAATAAGAGTCAGATTTTTTTATTTTATTTTCCGCCAATTTTGAAATTTTGATTATACTGACCATAAATATTTGATACTTTAAAACAAACAACATGGTAAATAACTTTATAACAAAGAAAATGATTGACAAAATCAAAGGTCGAGATTATGAAGATATAAGAAATAAGGTAGAAAAAGAATATACAGCATGAGCAAGTATTGCTATGGAGAAAAGACCTATCTTACAAAAATATCTCAAAAGTTATAATGTAGATTGAAAAGAGGTTGATGATGGAGAAACGGTAAAATGTAAAAGTATGTATACTTATAGAAATCTTTTCATCTCTGCATTATATAAAAACAGACCTCTTGTAGAATTTCAAGGAAGGAAAAGAGGAGATGATGAATATGCTAAAACATGGAATAAACTCTTAAAGTTTGACTTCGAGGAATTAGATGAGGAACAAATAACCTATCAAAAGATTTCAGATGAAGTCGATTATGGAATTTATTTAGCAGTTGATGAAGGTTGGGATAAAATAACAGAATCTCCAAAGAAAAAACTTTATTCTCCTATGTGTTGGATTCCTGATCCTTACTTTGATGTGGTAAAAGGTTTTAACTTCCATTGATTTGAACTTGTTCTCACTGAATGAGAAATCAATGAGTTATACAACAATAAGGAGTTAATGCTAACAGATCAAGAATTGGAGCAATTAAAAGAAAAACTCAAAGACTGATATTACTCTAAACTTCTTCAATGGGCTGATGGTTACGGAATCGATGAAACATGGAATACGTTCACTTCTCCATTAAAAGAATATTCTGTTTATAGACATTTCACAAAGTTTAACGGTAGATGGTATCTTACAGAATGGGCTAATGATAGAACATTACTTGTAAGATGTGAAGAAATAGAAGCTGTAAGAAGTGAAGAAAAGAAAGACCCAACAACGATTCCTTGTCCTGTAGTTCATAGTTGGTTACTTCCAAAGAAATGAGATCCTTATGGATTATGTGTAGGAGATTTAGCAAAAGATAATCAAGATTCAGAAGAAAAGGTTATGAATCTTCTCATTGATAAAATCCATGAAGAAGTCTTTAGTTGAATCACAATCTATAACTCTGATGTAGTAGATTGAAAAGAGTTGGCTCATAGAAAATTAGGAAAAAGAAAATTTGTTCCTGCAAAGTGAAATTTAGAGAGTAGAAAAATCATAGAGAATATACAAACGCAAACTTCATGAAATGGAGATGGATATAATCTTAAAAACATGATCGACGCTAAATCAACAAAAGAAATCGGATTTGATGAGCAAAGTATCGGAGTATATGCAAAAACTATTACCGCTACTCAAAGTCAATTATTACAAGCTAATCAAAATGTCAGACTTTCAACTATTTTCAAAGTATTCTTACGATGAGAAAAGAAATATTGGGACGTTTTATGGTATAGAAGCTATCAGAAAAACTTCAAAATGAAATCACAAAAGAACATTGTATTGAATAGTGGTTTCTGAAATGTGACTTATACGATCATGTGAAAAGACTTAGACACTAAAAGAGATTTACATTTAAGTATTATCACTGTTCTTGATAGTCAAGAAAGAGCAGAAAGTCAAAAGAGTGCATTTATGGCAAGTTATCAACCTTTAATGGAACAAGCAAACGAATTCTGAAAGATCCAACTTACAAGAGAATTTGCTAATGTAATGGGAATGGATAGCGAGCTTGTAAATCAGATTTATGATTTCCCTCCTGAATATGATAAAGCAATGCTTGACCTTGAATTGTTAAACAATGGAGAAGATGTTTGACCTATCACAGATATGGGAGAAAATCACAAGATTTATATCCAAGTCTATGAAAAGGCAATAGATAGCAAAGCAAAGACAAAAGCGATCATGAAAAGAAAACAAGCTTTAATCCTTTCATGACAAGCACAGCAACAAGCAATGATGCAGTGAATGCAACAAGGAGGAAATGAAGCTTCACAGAATCAGCTTGTAAGTAATTACATTTCACAGAATAACCAAGAGCAATCACAACCTCAAGCTTTATGACCTACTAATTGAAATGATGTATCTCAATTCCAATAAGATATGAGTAATCAAAGATGGTAAGACTTCAGAATTTCGAGGTTTTATCAAAGACTATTTAGAAGAAAGGAAAGAAATTTTAAAAGCTGGCGTTCTATCGTGAGTAAATGCTGATAGGAGTAAGACCATCTATAATCAAAGAGATATGGAACTGAAAGAGTTGGAATTTATTGAAGACTTTTTACAGATCCCAGACTATCTCTTAACAAGGATCAGTAATTCAACTGATATATCGGTGGAGGGTGACCACTAATTAACACTTTTTTATCTCTTAAACTAAACAAACGATGGCTAAAATCGTGTATGAAGACGGAACAGAAAAGGACTTCAATGAGGAAGACTTTATCTCTAAGGAAGAAGTATCTGAGAAGTATGTTTCTAAAGAAGAAGTAGAAAGTAACTACGTATCTAAAGAGAAATACGATCAGAAAAAGAAACAAACCAAAGAAGCTTTTAAACAATTAGACCTTGCTAAAAAGGAAGGCGTAGAAGTGGATAAAGAGGCTATGGCTAATCAAATTAGAGAAGAAATCACTTTCTCATCAAAACACTGATTTGACGAAATTCCGGAAGAAATCAAAACAGTGAAAGCGAAGTATCCTGATCTTTCATGGGAACAAGCTTACAAGATTTCTGATTACCAACAAGAAACAGAAACAGTAAGTGTAAATCCTAATCCTTGAAGGGAGAAAACAGAGAACACTCTTGAAAAGAAAGAGTATTCTTACGAGGAAATCGCTGACCTTGCAGAGAAAAATCCTACTGCTTATGGAGTGATAGCGAGCAAGGTAGAGAAAGGAGAAGTAAAAATTATTTAGTTCTTTTATTTAAAACCGATGGTATTCAAAAAGAAAGAAGAAGATGTTGTTGAAGAAACAAAAGAAACAAAAAACAACGTTAAAATTTGGACTGAAGAAGAACTTGCTATCCTTCCAAGAGAAGAATTTCTTGAAATAGAAAAGCAGATCAAAGAAGGTAAAGCAAAGGTGCAGTCTAAAGAATAGAAAACAGACTAAAAGGAAGAAAGAAAACAAAAACTTATTTATTATTTAATCTATTTATAACTATGGCTAATACAGATAAAATTAGAGCAGTCGTTGCTGCTGAATTAAGAAGAAAAATGAGCGACACTCCAAGAAAACCTTTCATGAGATTCGCTAACTATGAATTCGAAGGAATTTTAAAACAAGCAGGAGATACTATTTCAGTTCCTGTAAGTCCAAAAATTACTTTGACTGATGTTTCAGCTTTAAACAGTGGAGATATTAAAGCTACTTCTTGTGCTGACATTACTGCAAGTGATAGAGCAATCACTCACTCTGATCTTGTAATCAACAAATTACATCAATACAGAGAAAAATTCTCTGACCTTGAAGATATTCAGACTCTTTACTCTATTTCAGGAGAGAGAATGAAAGATCTTATGGAAGGAATTGACAACGCTGTTGAATCTTCAATCATCACAATGTTGGACGCATACTTTACTACACATTCAAGCCAAGTAACAACTATTGCTTCAATGTCAGTTTCAACAGTTGCAAAAGACATTATGGGATTAAGAACAAGTCTTTCTAAAAAAGATGTTCCTATGGATAACAGAATCCTTGTAGTTTCTCCTGATGTTTCTGCTGTAATCTGCCAAGCTTGAATTTTAGGTGGAACAGAAGTAGGAGCAGATGCTGTAATCGAAGGATTCTTAGGAAAATTCGCAGGATTCTCTATCTTTGAATCAAATCTTATCACTTCAACAAATGTTTATGCTTTCAGAGCAAAAGCTTACAACTACGTAAGACAATTAGTAAAAGCAAAAGTAACTGAAGCTGAAGCTGGAATGTATTACAACATTTTAGGACAAGTTGCTCACGGAGGAAAAGTATTTGATCAAAACGGAGAACAACTTTACAAAGCAGAAATTACAACTATTGCTTAGTTCTATTATTGAGGGGAGGAAATCTCTCCTCCTCTTTAATAAATAGTATGTTTTAACTTGTTATTTATTATTGAGATGACAATAGAAGATATTTTTGATGAGGCTTACGAAGATACAAACACTTCAAAAGCAAACTATTCTTATGAAAAAGCATTGAGAAAATTCAATGCTATGTATAAAGAATTGTATAGAATGATTGTAACAACTCAGGAAGATTATTTTTGGACTTATTGGAATACTGATATTCAAGAAGGAGCAAGAGAATATAAAGTAGAAAGAGAACAAACTCAATACGTAGATGGAGAAGGGAATATTGTTTATGTTCCTTGAATAGCAAAGATTAAAAGAGTTTCATTGATTGATTCAGAAGGGAATATTGAGATCCTTAAAGAATTATCATCTCTTGAAGAAGAAAGTGGCGTAAAATGATATACTCTCAAAGACAACCATATCTTTCTTAACCGAACTCCTACGGAAAACATAACCGCATGATTACAAGTAGAAGGAATCGAAGCAATCCTTGACGTTGCTCTTACAGATACTGATGATGTTATCTTTCCATGACATGAAGATTTAAAAGACTTTGCAAATGTTTTAGAGTGGGGACTAAAAGCAGAACTCCGAGAACATAAACAAGACTTTGATAAATCTGATAGATGCAGAAACTTATATGAGCAAAGAAAAGAAGAAATGAAAAGATACATTTCACAAAGAGTTCAATGTATTTATTATTCTAATATCCAATACTAATGGCAATAGATAATCTTAATATCATGACTTCATGAATACCTGCTTGACAACAAACAGATAAGTATTCATCACAACCTTGATGTCTAAGGAGTAAAAACTTAGACATTTTTTCAAGTAGTAAAAGTGTAAAATGAACAGCATGGACTGCACCAACTCAAAGTGGGGCTGATGTAATTTATGATGATGGAGTGTTATGTTTAAAAACTGATGGTAAAGTGTATGAAAATGATACCTTGCTAAAAGATGTCCCTGCTTGATTTATAGCATATCAAATAGCGTATGACGGACTTGATGGGACTTATAATAACGCTCAGCGATGAACAACACAAGACATGACGGTTCAATACGAAAATTGAGAATGGAAAAATTTTACGGTGTTTAGTGATAGAGCAAGCTATACTTATAACAAAGCACCGTATGCAGTAGAAAAAATATTGGAATCTAAAGGTAATTTAAAACAAGACACAACATACTCTGATGAATATCAAACTTATTCTGATAATTATTTACACCAATGATATCGTTATAAACAAGTTAGTTCAACTAATGACACTTGATATATAGATATAACGTATGAAACGTGACATTTTTGAAATCAATATCTTACTATTTATGCAGATGAAACAGTCCCAAGTAATTGTGAATGTGACATATATTTACGAGGTATAGATTTTTATCTTCCAAAATATTATTATGATGCACAAGATGATGCTATTTTATCAACTCTTGATTCAACTCCTACACAACAATATTGAGACACGTATAATTTATATGACGGTTTAGTAATCCCATTACCTAATTTATGACCTTTTTGAAGATGAAAATATCAAATTAGATTATATTTTGAGCGAAAAAAAAGAAATACTGAATCATATAAGTGGACATGATGAACCCTTTTTATATGAGTATTATGATGACCTGAAAAATGAACTTTACAAAGGTTACATCTTAGCAATGATGCAGATGATTATGTCTTGTGAGACCACAATGAGTATTATACTTATCTTCCTATAAGTAATAGAAAACTCAAAGATGTTTGAGAGTATAAACGAATGAAATGATCCACTCAACAAACTCTTTATAATTGGGGATATCAATGGATCTTGAACGATAAAAGACAACATATACCTCAATGGGATTTACAACAGTCTATGGCTTGGGAAAACTCAACTACTATGGATGTAATCGATATGATCGTATGGAATGAAAATGTCCAAATGATAGGTAATCAAGATTGAAACGGTTATATTATCCCTTGTTATCTTACATGATGAAAAGGAACTCCTTATATTGCTTACTGATGCACTTTTAAAGGAGCAATGAATATTGATTATCTGCTTTATCTTGTAGGAGAAGACAGAGGAGTAAGTCAATTACGAGTATTCAATGGTCAAGAATTAGCACCTCTTATCTGATGAAATAGAAAAGATGGAGTAGACTTTATCGATACTGATGAACAATACAGATTCAACGGAATGATGGTAGAATATAAATGAAATCTGATCCTTGCAACAGAAGATAATAGAATCTTTGAATACTGACAAACCTATGGTGGTAAAGGAGGAAGTTTTATTTTAGACGTTCCTTGAACGATTACTTGAATAAAAGTTCAATGAGATGATTTAATCGTGTTCTATTCAATAACAGAAACGGTCTGATGAGTAGAAACTACCTATCATTATACCACAACTTATCAAGATGCAGAAACAAAGAAAAACTTTCTCAACCGAGAGGCTGAATATCCTATCGCTATTGGAAATCATCTTTTAGAGAAAGAAGAATCAGATTTATATCTTTCTTATAAAATCCCTAATAAATCATGTTCTTTGGAATTCCGATGAAATGCTAATCATTACACGTTTTGGACTTTTAAGGTAGAAAATCCATGATCTATGGATTACATCACAAACCATTTCAAGATTAACGGAACTAATGGAGATTATTATTTAGAGTATGTAGAAAACCATTGAGATGAATATACCTTTAAACTTGTAGGAGATTTACCTGTACAAACTAACTCAACAAGCAAAACTCTCTTATACTACGATGAAGAAGGAGAGCAGTGGAACACGTGGGCTACGTATGAAGAATATCATCATTTCAGATATATTGGAGAGATTACAGCTGATGGATACAAAGAAGGAGAATATAGATTCCATAACTTGAATAATCTTCTTGACTTACCAAAGAGCCATACCTTACAAATCAAAGTGATAGGGAAAGGAAATAATACAGGGACTCCTGAACTCTTTACCGTAGATTTAGTTGCTAACCAAAGGAACAGATGATAGTATATAGTGGGAAACAGTATTGAAATAACTTCAATAATGGAGATGATGCAGTATTTGGAGATAGTAACCGACCAAGAGATGAGAACGGTTTCAAACTAAGACCTTGATTACAAGGGGACAAGTGGAACTTTAGAGATGTTAATAAAAAGACATGATTTTCCCAAATCGTTTTGAAATGATGGAGTGATATTCAGTCGACTCCTAATAATCAACCTACTATACAAGAAATACCTGTTATAAAAGCAAAATGGGAGAGAGCAGATCGAAATAATATAGCATGATATCCATACGCAATAGAGGATTCACGTTGGAAGGCTTGAGCTTTTAGTAACGAAATACACAATAATCCACAATATAAGCTTGTAGAATGAGATTTTGAATATGAATATCAATGATTTAATCCTAATACTCAAACACCAGCAATCTTTAAAAAGAAACACACCACTTGTTTGGAAATCGTGGAAGATGGTTTGTATAATGTTTTCTGCCAATGAACGTTTTATTTTAATTACGCTTGAACTTATGACTCAAGTAATGGTTATCTTAATAAAGAATGGATAGGTTTAATGGAGTGTGCCAATGATACTGATAGTCGTTTTTTAACTTGACCTAAACATTGTGCAAGGGCTGTATGAAATATGGACGTTATTGACGTAAACACGATTCT
>JAGCBE010000064.1 GCA_017652345.1 Methanobrevibacter sp. | reverse complement strand
TTTTCATTTTTTTAGAATTTCCATATATTTCCAAAACTATTTTTTAATAATAATTGAAATAGTTTATATATTAAAAAATAATAATATAACTTTGTTATTATAACAAATGTTAAATTTATATTAA
The DNA here is from genome assembly GCA_017652345.1 of Methanobrevibacter sp. The sequence continues at coordinate 2,212 of JAGCBE010000064.1, read as the reverse complement.
AGTAGGTACAAATATTATAATATATTAACAATAGTTAAGTTTTACTTTTTATAATATGGTGAATTTATGTTTGATGACTTAAAACAAGATCTACAAGCTGCAAAAGCTAGAGACCCTGCAGCAAGAAGCAGTCTAGAGATTCTCCTATGTTATCCGGGAATATGGGCCATTATCTTTCATAGAGTGAATCATTGGCTCTGGACACATAGATTGCCTTTTTGGGGCAGATTTTTCTCTCAAATATCTAGATTCTTAACAGGTATAGAAATTCACCCTGGTGCTCAAATAGGTAAAAGAGTATTTATTGACCATGGAATGGGCATAGTAATAGGTGAAACTGCTATTGTAGGTAATGATGTGTTAATTTATCAAGGAGTAGTTCTTGGCGGAACAAGTTTAAGTAAAGGTAAAAGACACCCTACTGTTGAGGATGCAGTGGTAATCGGTTCTGGAGCAAAGGTTCTAGGAGATATTACATTAGGATGTTCCTCAAAGGTAGGTGCTGGAGCAGTTGTATTGCAGGATGTTCCAAGAGGAGCAACTGCAGTTGGTGTACCAAGCAGGATTATTCATGAGGATCGTAAATGTGTTTTAGATTTAGAGCACGAATTCCCAGACCCTGTTTCATCAGCAATTGATTTGCTCTTTGAACGTCAAGAAGAACTTGAAAAAAGAATCAATGTCTTAAGTCATTTTCATGATATGGACAATATTGAATTTACCCATGGCTCTGAAGTTGAAGAAGTGTTTAAAGGGGCTGATGGAAAATTATTTTATAAATTGAATAATTATATTGATGAAGAAGAATAATTTTTAACTTTAGGAGGATTTTTATGAAACCACCTTGTGAAATGGTAGTATGGTATATTATACCAGCTATTAGATCTGAATTAGCAAAAGATTTATTGAAATTAGGAATGAAACAAAAAAAGATATCTGAATTAATGGATATTACACAACCTGCTGTTTCTCAGTATTTAACTGATAAGAGAGGTAGCGGCATTGAGTTCAATGATGATGTAAAAGCATTGATTCAAGAATTTGCAAATGACTTAAATGAAGGAACTGCAACAAAATTTGATATTATTCCACGTACTTGTTTCATCTGTAAAAGAATCAAAACAGAAGATGTCATTTGTCAAATTCATAAGGAAAAAGGACACATGCCTGCAGACTGTAAAGCATGTTTAGGTTCTGAAGCACATTTATTATAGATTAGTGGCATTTTCTACTAATTATTATTTTTATGATTAACACTAGACTATTTGATAGTTATTTTTTAGATAATCATGATATTATAACTATAAATAGTCTATTTAACTTATTTTATATTATAACAATGTTTTAAGGAGATATAATGGAAATTTATAGTACTATGTCAAGGGAAAAGGAAGAGTTGAATACATTATTTGAAGATAAGATCAAACTCTTTGTCTGTGGCCCTACAGTATATGATGATGCTCATATTGGTCATGGAAGAACATACATTTCCTTTGATACCATTAAAAGATATTTGGAATTTAAAGGATATTCTGTATTCTACTTACAAAATATTACAGATATTGATGATAAGATCATTAACAGAGCAAAAGAAAGTGGTGTAGACTCCAAGTTGCTTGCAAAGAAATTTGAAAAGAGATTTATTGAAGATATGGCTGCTTTAAATGTCAAAAGCGTTAACTACTTTGCAAGAGCTACTGACCATATGGAAGAGATTTTAGACCAAATCCAAAGATTAATCGATAAGGGATTTGCATATGTAACAGAAACTGGAGTTTACTTTGAAGTTGCTAAGTTTAAGGATTATGGTAAATTAGCTAATCGTAAGATTGAAGAGCTTGAAACTCATAGGATTGATATTGACAGTTCTAAAAAAAGCCCTAATGATTTTGCCTTATGGAAAAACAGAGAGGCTGAAGAGTTTGCAGGTGAACCTGTATGGGATTCCCCATGGGGTAAAGGAAGACCTGGCTGGCATATTGAAGACACTGCAATCACTGAAAAATACTTTGGACCTCTATATGACATTCACGGTGGTGGTCTTGACTTGATATTCCCTCATCATGACTCTGAGATTGCTCAAATGGAAGCTGTATCAGGTAAGGAACCTTTAGTTCAATACTGGATGCATACCGGTTTCTTAAATGTTTCCGGTGAAAAGATGTCTAAGTCTTTAGGTAATTTCATCACTATCAGAGACTTATTGAAAGAG